>CAYXYM010000114.1:0-4641 GCA_964469285.1 uncultured Gammaproteobacteria bacterium
GTCTGGGGTCGTTCGGCCATCAGGAGTTCCGTTTCAAACGGGTGTTTAGAGCATAACAGGCGTCGTCGAAGGATTGAAGCGCGGCCTCCAGCTGGCTCCGCGTGTTGTAGCAGTGCGGGCTGAAACGCAGCGCGGGCCCGCGAGCCGCGCACAGGATGCCGGCCTGTTCGAGCCGCTCAGCGATCGCGGCATGCTCGATATCGGCGACTGCGACACACACGGCGCCGCCGAAGCGGCCGGGTGCCCGTGGCGTGACGACCGTGACCCAGGGCCGCGCGGCGAGCGCGTCGGCGAGCCAGGCTGCATTTTCAAGCACGCGCCGCTCGATATCGTCTGCGCCGATTTCCTCGAACAGGCTCAAGGTGGCCTCGAAGCCGAGAATACCCGCCCAATTTGCCGTGCCGGCTTCAAACCGGCGCGCGCTCGCCTCGATTTCCGCGAGCGTGCCGGCGAAACGCATCGGATCCCGCAGCGTGTGCCAACCATGTGACAGCGGCATGAGTGTGTCGCGCAGCGACGCGCGGCAGTAGAACATCGCGACGCCGAACGGACTCATCAACCACTTGTGCGAGCCCGCGACAACGAAATCCGCGTGCGCCGCGAGTGCGCTGAAGCGCAGCGCACCGAGGCTCTGAACCGCGTCGACGCAAAACAAGATGCCGTTCGCGCGGCAGAATGCACCGAGCCGCTCGACGTCAATGCGCGTGCCGCTGCCGTATTGCACGGTGCTCACCGACAACAATCGGGCACCGCCTCCGCACGCGCGCTCGAGCGCATCCTCCGGTTTCTCGCCGGACTCGGGGACGACCTTCACGAGCTCGACGCCGCGCTCTGTGAGCGCCTCCCACGCGACGAGGTTCGACACGAACTCCTCGGCGAGCACCACGATGCGGTCGCCGGTTTGCCACGAGAGCCCGCGCGCGACCTGCGACAACGCTTCGGAAGTGTTCTTCAATAATGCGATGTCGTCGGAAGAGGGCGCGTGGATCAGGCGCGCGAGCCGCTCGCGCAGCCGCTGTTCGGTCTCCAGCCAGCCGGGGAAACTGCCTGCGTAGCTGCGCCGACACATCGTCTCCGCGAATGCGTGCACGGCGTCGGCGCAGCGACGTGGCCACGGCGCGACGCCCGCGTGATTCAGATGGATAAGGTCCTCATCGATGACAAACTCACGCTCGAAGAGGGTCTGCATCACGCCCCGGCGGCGAGCCACGCGAGGTAGCCCGCGTAGATGAGTACGAGCCCGGCGCCCTCGAGGCGCCCAATCACGAACCGCGTGCGCATAATTGGCAGCAGAATCACCGCGATGGCGATCATCACGGCGAGGTCGATGCGCGACACGCCACCCGCGTCCAAGGGCACTAATAGCGCGGCGAGGCCAACCACACACAGAATGTTGAACAGGTTTGAGCCGAGCACGTTGCCGACCGCGATGTCGCCTTCGCGCTTCGCGGCGGCGACCATTGACGCGGCAAGTTCCGGCAGGCTCGTCCCGATCGCGATGATGGTGAGGCCGATTAGCGCCTCGGATAGCCCGAACGCGCGCGCGATGTCCACCGCGGCAGACACGAGCACACGCGCGCCGACCACGAGCACGGCGAGCCCGACCAGCGTGAGCACGACGTACTGCCAGGTCGGCCGGTCGGCCGTCGGCATCGCCTCCGCGAACTCCGCCTCGACTTCCGGCGCCTGTTTCGCGCGCGCCGCACGCAGGCTGTACACCGTGAACGCGATGACACCGAGGAACAGCGCCGCGCCCTCGACACGGCCAACGACACCGTTCCACAGCAACACCGCGAGCAGCACCGACACGGCGATAACAAGCGGCAGTTCGAACCGAACGAGCTGCGCGCGCACGTTAATCGGGCGGACGAGGGCGGCGAGGCCGAGAATCAGGCCGATATTCGCGATGTTTGAGCCGACCACGTTGCCGATGGCGATGGCGCCCTGACCGGCGAGTCCCGCCTGGACGCTCACCAGGAGCTCCGGCGCGCTCGTGCCGAATGCGACCACGGTCAAACCGATCACGAGCGGCGTCAGGCCGAATTTGAGGCCGAGGCACGAAGCGCCCCGTACGAGGCCCTCGGCGCCGACGTACAACAGGGTCAGCCCGAGCAGCAGCGTCAGGATGGTCAACAGCATTGGGCAGAATTCCTAGTTAAAGTGATTTCGAGCTTACGTTTTGAATGCATTGTGATATTTGATTTTACCTGCGACGTTCAGCAGGACACCTGGCACCAGTTCCAGCACCAAAAACGCGTTGGTTGGCGCGTCGAGCGCAAGGTCAATCCCGAACCGTCGCGCGGGCCGGAACCCGAACCGCGGGTACCATTCCGGGTGGCCGAGTACGAATACAGCGTCGACGGCCTCGTCGCCGAGTCCCGCCAGCGCGCCGTCGGCGAGCGCCGAGCCGATGCCGAGACCTTGGTGGTCCGGCAGCACCGCCATCGGACCCAGACCCACGAGCGACAGGCGGTGTTTCGGTGCCGGCATGATGGTCACCGGGCTGAATGATACATGAGCGACCACGGCGCCATCCGTCTCTGCAACGAACGAACGCCACGGGTCGAGCTCGCCGCGCAAACGTTCGACGAGATCGGCTTCGAACGGAGTGTCGAAGGCGGCGAGATGCACCGCGCGGATGGCCGGCGCATCGTCAGGGTGTTCGCGGCGAATGTGGGTGCCCATGGCACCCATCTATATTCTTGTGCGTGCAGGCACGCAAGGGATACGAGCGAAGTAACATGAATAATGACCGCTAAGTCACTGGCTGTATTAAGGTAACTGGGTGTTGTAGAGGGCCCACACAGTCCCGGTGACCTACCTTGGCCTTAGATACGCATAATGTCTATTATGTCAAATTTCGTAAGGCGTGATAACGATGCCACCACTCTGTGCCATGCGCGGCGCTCCGCCCTGTCTCCGCGCACACCAATAGATGTGCAAGCTCGTGGGCCAGCAATTCATCGAGCGCGTCATCAGAAAGGCTGGCGGCAACGCCCGGTCGGATGGCAATCCGCCAGTGGTCGCAGCTTGAGGAGGCAATCGCACCGCCGCGAAGATTCTGCAAGACGACCGTGGGCTGGTCGAGCGGCTGGCCATCCCGTGCGGTGTACTCGGTCAGGAGCGCCGCGATTCGCGCGTCAAAACCGCGGTCCTCGTCCCGCGGCTCGACCGCGGTCCCGAACGCGGACAACACCAGCACCACGAGGATGGCGCCGCCGAGGTCTTTGAGGGCGTTCCCTGCCCTGGCGCCGTTCATTCGAGGAGTTCCAGGATTTCCGCCGTGCGGCGGCGCACGAGGAGTTCGTCACCGCGGGACTCGACGTTGAGCCGCAGCAGCGGCTCGGTGTTCGACGGGCGCAGATTGAAGCGCCAGTCCGGAAACTCAACGCTGACGCCATCGAGGTACGACACCCGGAGCGCTTCGTCCCGGAAATGTTCTAGCACGCGGTATGTGGCCGCATCCGCGTTGGCGACCGGCCGGTTAATCTCGCCACTCATCGGGTAGAGCCGCTGGCAGGCCTCGACCAGGCTCGATAGGGTCATGCCGCTGCGCGACATCAGCTCGAGCACCAACAGCCAAGGAATCATCCCGCTGTCGCAGTACGCGAAATCGCGGAAATAGTGGTGGCCGCTCATCTCCCCGCCGTAGACCGCGTTGGATGACCGCATGGTGTCCTTCATGTTGGTGTGACCGCAGCGGCTGAGAACCGGCACTCCGCCGGCGCGGTTAACCGCTTCGACGGTGTTCCAGACGAGACGCGGGTCGTGCACGATCTTTGCGCCGGGGCATTTGTTCAGGAACGCCTTTGCGAGCAGACCGACGACGTAATAACCGTCGACGAAGCGACCGCGCTCGTCGAACAGGAAGCAGCGATCGAAATCACCATCCCACGCAACGCCGAGTTCGGCGCCGGACGCGACAACGACTTTGCTCGTCCCTGCCCGGGTTTCCGGTAACAACGGATTCGGTACGCCGTTCGGGAACGACCCGTCCGGCTGATGGGCCATACGCACGAGCTCGATGGGTAGATGTCGTGCAATCGCGTCGACGACCGGGCCGGCGCTCCCGTTGCCGCTGTTCACGACGATTTTCGTGGGCTTGATAAGATTCGGATCGACGTACGACAGCATGTGTTTCACGTACGCCTCACGAACATTGCCGGGCCGGTATCCGCCGCGCACCGCGATTCGCCGCGGCAGTGGCCCCGCCGCGCGGGCGGCAATCTCACGCAGACCCGAGCCGATACCGACCGGACGCGCGCCGGCGCGTACGAACTTCATGCCGTTGTATTCGGGTGGGTTGTGGCTGGCGGTCACCATGATGCCGCCATCCAGCTCGAGGTGCGCCGTCGCATAATAGATTTCTTCGGTGCCGCAAAGCCCGATGTCGCAGACGCTCGCGCCCGCGGAGCGGAGCCCATCCGACAACGCGGTGGACAGCGCTTCACTGGTCTGGCGGACGTCGCGCCCAATCACGACAGCGCGTGCACCGAACTGCTCGGCGTACGCGCGGCCGATACGCCACGCGATGCCCTCGTTCAACTGATCCGGTACGCGCCCACGAACGTCGTAGGCTTTGAAGCAGTCCAGTACGGCGGCGTCAGCTGTTTGCGGCGCGGCCATAGTTGTCGTCGAAAC
>CAYXYM010000115.1:0-6087 GCA_964469285.1 uncultured Gammaproteobacteria bacterium
CGTTCACCGCCGCCCGCGACAGTGTGCCCTGCAGGCTCGCCGAACCCGGATTCGCGGCGAGCGCAACCGAGATGGTACGGCTGTCGTTCACGAGGTTGCCGTAGTTGTCCTCGATGCGGACGGTGACCGCCGGCGTGAACGGCGCGCTGACTTCATTGTTCGTCGGCGCCTGGCCGTAGGCGAGGAGCGCCGCCGCACCGGGGTTGATGTTGAACGCGGCGCTGGTTTCGTTCAGCAACCCCGAGCTCGCCGCGACGAGCGTATAGCCGTTCGCGGCGCGCGTGATGGAGAGGTCGCCGAACGTCGCGACACCCCCGACCGCATTCACGGACAGCGTTCCCTGCAGCACCGTCAGCCCCGGGTTTGCGCCGAACGCGATTGTCACCGGCGCGGTACTGCCGGTAATCAGGTTGCCGTGCACGTCCTCGATGCGCACCGTCACACCGGATCCGCCGCCGAGCGTCTGACCCGCGTTGGTGGTCGCCGGTTGATTGCCAAACGAGACTTGGGCGGCGACGTCGGCGCTGATTTCAAACGCGGCGGAGGTCGCGGCCGTCAGCGTACCCGTCGCCTGCAGCGTATAGCCGACCCCCGACCGGTTGATTGATAGATTCGAGAACGATGCGACGCCGGCGACCGCGGTCGCGGTCGTCGTGCCGGACCGCGTGCCGCCGCCGGGGTTTGCCGCAATCGCGACGGTGACCTGTGTCGTGTTGTCGGAGCTGACCACGTTACCGAACTGGTCCTCGACGCGCACCGTGACGCCGGAGCCGCCGCCGATGGTCGCGCCGGCGACAGCATTCGTGGGTTGTTGCGCGAAGGCGAAACGGCTCGCAGCTGCGGCCGTGATATTGAACGAAGCGGTCGTGACCGCCGTGACGCCGGTTCCGGTCGCGCGTAGCGTGTAACCAATACCGGCTTTGTTGATTGACAGGTTTGCGAAGGTCGCGACGCCCGCGACAGCAGCCGCAGTGAGCGTGCCCGAGAGAACGCCGCCGCCGGCATTGTTCTGAATGGCGATTGTCACGGAGAGTGTGCTGCCGGCGCCCGTGGTGACGCGCTCGCCCAGCGTGTTTAGCACCTCAACCTGGACGCCGCCGCCGCCCGCGCGTTGGATGGATGTCCCCGCGACGGTGTTCGTCGGTTGACCGCTCGGTGCGGGCACGATACGCAGCGCGGAGGCTGGCGCCGGGTTCACGACCAGCGACGCCGTACCGCGCACCGCATTACCGGTGCCACCCGTCTGCGTCGAAGTCCGCCACTCGTGGCTGTCGGCGCCGGTTGCCGTGTTCACGAAGTGCGCAACCAGCGTAATCGTGCCCGCCGCCGCAGGCGTCACGGTAATCTGGCACGCGGACGCCGTCTGGTTCGGGATGCCGACCGCGGTGCAGGTGCCAAGCAGCGTGCCGCCGAAGGTTCCGCTGTATAGCTGCAGGTTGCCGATCGGTTGTGTGGCCTGCGATGGATTCACGTCATTAACGCGCAGGGTGCAGCTCGTCGACGACCCGCGCACGACTGGGTTCGGCGAGCAGGTGACCGATGTCAGCGTGTTGTGACCGGAATGCGTCGAGCCGTCCGGCGCCCACGCGAAGGCGAGCACCAAAACAAACAACAGTAGTAGCCGACGCATCAAGGCGCGTCCGTAAAGCTGATGGTCAGCGAACGCGCGACGTGGTCGCGATCACCGAGCGCGCCCCGGACCGCTACCGAGGTCACGCTCCACACCGTGAAGTTTGGATCGCCCGCGACCGTATGCGTCGTCGACGTGCAGGTGACCGTCACTGTGTAGTCGCCCATCGTTCCGGCGAGCGTACCCGGAAACGTCGCGTTGCACGACTGGCCGTCCAGCGCGCGGTACACCGCCCACTCGGCGCCGGCACGCGCGGCATAGAAACCCTGCGCACCGAGGCCCGCAAGCATCGTGGTCTGGTGCTGCGTGCCGCTGATGGACACCATGAACAGCCCGAGCACGGCGAGCGCCGTAATCAGGAACACCGCGACCACCAAGGTGAAGCCGCGTTGCCTCATGGGGAATTCTCCACGTGCACCTGATGCAACAGCGTCACGGACTCTCCGTCCTTCGACAGCGTCAGGGTCATGGTCACGAGCCCCGCGCGTGTCGACGTGCCCGCGTCATAGCCAAAGTCGCAGTTCGTCACGTGGCGCGCGACCAGCTGCGCACCGGCCCCGGGCGCCGTGACATCGGCGTTGATGCCGTAACCCTCGTAACGCAACAGGTCGCCGCCTGTGCAGCGGTACATGATGGGTCCGTCGACGAGATAAATGCGCTTGCCCGGCGATTCGTGCCGGAACCGATGCGGAGGATCCAGTGTGACGCTGTACTCACCCGCGAACAGGCCGGCGTCTGGCGCGATCGAAATCTCAGTGCCGGTTTCCGTGATCACGTGGTAGTCGGCGTCCGGTGAGCCAACTTCATACGCGTTCGCGTCGCCGGATCCAAGGTTGTAAATCACCAACCAATGCGCGGTCGAGCTCGTGAGCGGCGTGAACGGCCCCTGCACGTTGAACGCTTCGTCGGTGCCATTGAAGCGCAGGCGCTTGTCGGTATTGCCACCACCGGGGCCGGCAGCAGGTTGGTCGCGATAACGCGCGCCGTTCAGCGCGTTCAACATCTCGAGGCACTGGCCGGCGGCGCAGCCTGGCGTATTCGCGGCCACGCGCACGCTGTTCGGAAGCGCGCGCCGAACGTCGATCGCGACGCGGCGAAGTGCCATCTCCGCAGAGTCCACCAGCGCCGCACGGCGCACCTGATCGACGTACGCATCCACGGGGCCACGGATGACGATGCCCGCGGTCGCCGACACGATGCCGAGAATCACAATGACGATGATGAGTTCAGGGAGTGTGAAGCCGCGCATCGTCAATAGTCCGTGATGCAGCCGTCAAGCTGATAGGAGAATCCGCTCGATGGGTGTGTCACCGCCACTTGGATGCGGCTTTCGCCCCCACCGAGCGCGGCCCCACAGCTGTTCACGCCGCCGATGTTTACCGTGACCAGGTAGGCACTCAGTGCGGCAATCGCGACGCCGGCCTGATTCGTGGGCGCTTGCGACAAACCGTCGTAGCACGACGCCGAGCTATAAGTCGCGCGCGACGTGCAGACCGGCGACACGCCCGTGAAGTTCTTGGTCAGGATCTCTTCCATGTACGCTTCAGCGACCGCAATGCTCTGGTGCGCGATCATCGGGTCCGCAGATTTGGCGACCGTCGTGCGCATTGCGAGCAATACGCCGCCGACGGCGACCGCCATCACCACAATGCCCATGATGAGCTCGACCAGCGTAAAACCGCGTGCGCGCATCATGACCCCGTGTCCACGTAGCCGGTCGGACCGATAATCTCGACCTGGCGAGATCCCGCCGATGATGTCAGCGTGATTGTCACAGTCGTGGACGCCTCACCGGTGCCGAGGAACGTGAACGTGCCGGCCGGCGACAGCGTAATGCCGGCCGGCGCGGGTACCGTGAAACCGCCACTCTTCGTCGGATGCGGCACCAGCACCGCGAAGTCACCTGCGTCGCACGACGACGAGTGCTGCAACGCGAATCCACCGGATGTAATCGTCGCACGCACCGGGCATCCGGCCGCGAACGCATATTTCTGACCGTAACGCAGACCGAAGGCCAATTCCTGCTGATATCCGGCCAAATCGAACGAAGACTGAGAGACGAGGCGCGGAATCGTGAAAGCCGCAAGAATGCCAACGAGAACCAGCACGACGACCAGTTCGACGAAAGAGAATCCCGCTTGACCACTAATTTCATTCATAGATGGTTGCTGATGTCTGGAGAGGATAACCCAGCCTCGTTCAGCGTCGCGGCATCCAGCCAGTCGTCGATTTGTTCGGCGATTATGTAGGCACCTTCGTGTTGAGCAACCTCCCGCGTAAACTGAAGGTACTCGATAACACCGTCGCCCGTTAGATTTCGCCAGCGCAGGCCATCAGTCAAGATGGCGAGCGCCGCGGGGTACTCCTCGGCACCGACCAGCCGTCTGGCAAGAAGGAGGCGCGGTAGCGGCGCAAACGGCCGAAGTCGGATCGCCGCCCGCAGATCCGCGTCCGCCGTACCCGCCCCCAACGTAAGGTCTGAGTTATCCAGTTGCAGTAACGCGCGGCCTAGATAGGCCTCAAACGCATAGGGATTAGAGCGAATCGCAATGGAGAAACCACGGCGGCTGTCGTCGAACACGCGTTTGCGCCACGCCACACTTTGATCGGCATTGGCAAGAGCTTGGCGCAACAGGTCGGCATGTGTTGTTCGAAACGGCTCCGCATCGGGCCGAACGCTTGTTATCAAACTAAACCGCTCGAGCGCCCGCATAATTTTCGCGGGTGGGTCGCCGGGCGCGATTGGCGCGGGGACAAGCACGCCAACCAGTAGGGTCTGGCCGCCAAACCAGAGCGCGACGGTAAGCGCAGCCACGCTGACGGCGCCCCTGTTTTGGTGGTGCGTTCGCGTCGTTGCGGGCATGCGTGAGGCGACGCCCAGGCCGAATCCGACCACAAGCAGCAACGCGGGTAATTGAAAATTGAAGGTGAAGAAGCTGTGGATGAACAAGACAATCGCGCCCGACCCCCACGCCATCGCAGTTGCGTCCATGGGTTTGCTCAGCGACACCCTTGCAATTGCGGCGACGGCTAGCGCACCGAGTAGGAGGCCGGCTATGACGCCGCCCTCGACCGCAAACTGCAGGTAATCATTGTGGAGGTGAAACCCCGCGGTACGATCCAGCGGATTACGAAAGGCGGGCCAAGCAAGGACAGTCGCGCCCGGGCCGATTCCGAAAAATGGCGCGCGTTCCAGCATCGGGATTGCGCTTTCCCAGAGCATGAATCGCGCGTTGCTCGCAGTCGTTGCCGCGAACTTGCCAAAGCCCGTCTGGCTGGACTTCAAAAACTCAGTCAGCAAAGCGCCAGCGACAATCGCAACGACACCGATACCGACGGGTCGTAGCGGTAGTGCGCACCGACCGCGCCCAATCAGGAGCAGTACTACGCCGACGGCCAGGCCGAGCATCGCGCCGCGACTGCCGATGCCGTTGATTGCGGCACCAGCGCAGAAAAGCGCGACCAGTCCTGCGGCGTGCCATGGCGCGCGCACGCCGAGGACGACGACCGCGAGCGCACACAGCCACGCCGCGAGGTTATTCCGATTGCCAAGCAGGAACCAATCAGGTGCGCCCGCGGCGAGCCAGACGGACGCGCCTAGCGCCACCACGCACAACATGCCGGGCACCGCTGCGGTGACGGCATCAATCGTTTGGGTTGAAACGGTTCGTGCGAGGAGGAACGAAAGTGGCATTACCAGAAAACCGGTGAACGCGAGATGCGCCTGCCACGGCGCATCAGCCAATAACGCCATGCCACACCACCACACCGACAGCGCGAGGACGAGCACGCCCACTACATCAGGCACCATGGCTGTGCGTGATACGACCGCGAAACACGCGCCCAGGCCTAAGACGAGTAGACCGGAGCCGACGAGTTGTCGCTCAGCGCTGAGGTCAAACGCGAGCAAGACGAAGCCGCTCGCGATGGCGGCGACGACTGCATAAAAAAAAGGGCCCGACGTCGTCGGGCCCTTGTCATTCATCGGGCGGACCCGACGATCAGTTAACCGCGGTGAACGTAGCGGGATCGCCACCTTCGTCATGCGTGACCGTGCAGGCGCCGGGGTAGGTACCACCGATTGTGAAGTCTGAGAGGTCGCCCAACACTAACGCTGAAAGATCCGTGCACGCGGTGATGCTCCCCGCCGCTACGCAGGTCCCACCAGCCTGGCACGATGCGTAGTTGATGGCCGAACCGGCAGCGAGCGAACCCGCAACGCCTTCGGCGGCAGCCTGTGACGCCTGCGCTGACAGGTCGACGAATTGCGGAATCGCGGTCGCGGCGAGAATGCCGAGAATCACGATGACCATGATCAGCTCGATGAGCGTAAAACCAGATTGCTTGTTCATTGTTTGAACCCTCTACGGACCCGCAGGTCCCCCTGTGATTGGACTGCCCCGTACCGTGCCGCAGCGACGACCGAGACCCCACATTGAAGATTAGGTCAGGTCTTT
>CAYXYM010000116.1:0-3518 GCA_964469285.1 uncultured Gammaproteobacteria bacterium
GCAGAACATGAACACGGTCGGCGTGACGCCGGCCGGAAAGCGATGGTCGCGCCCGAACTCAGCGCCACGCGTGATCTGCAGGTAGAGCGACTGGTTGCCGCCGCCGTTCTTCTCGATCAGGGTATCGATGTTGGCTTTCCACCACGCCTCATCCCACGGAATCGCAAGCTCGATGCCGTCGAGGCTGTGCGCGAGGCGGCGTAGGTGTTCAACGAGGTGGAACGGGTGACCGTTGTAGATGGGGATGACTTCATAGACGCCGTCGCCGAACAGGAATCCGCGGTCGTACGCGGACACGCGCGCGTCCGCACTCGCAATGAATTCGCCGTCAAGAAATGCGGTCGGCAGCGGCGCGCGGGGCACTATTCGAACCAGAGCAGGACAGAATCGACCATCTGCCGCCAAAGGCTGCCCTCGGCGACCGGTGCAAGCGCCTGTAGCGGACGGTCAGCGACGACTTCGCCGTCGAGCGTCACGCGTACACGGCCTAGCTCGGCATCCGCTGCTACCGGCGCCATCACCTCGACGTGCAGGTCCATCGTCGCGTTCAAATTATTGTAGTGACCCCGCGGGATGGTGATCCAAAGGTCCTCGCGCAAGCCGACCGGCACCGACTCGACCGCGCCTTTCCACACCCGCGCCTGTGCGAGTTCGGTGTTCGCCGCATAGAGCTGGTGCGTTTCGAAAAAACGGAATCCGTAATTCAGCAGCGCCTGCGTGATGTCCGCACGGGCGCGCTCGCTGTCCGTGCCGAACAGGACCGAGATGATGCGCGAGCCGTCGCGCTCCGCCGACGACACGAGGCAATAACCTGCAGACTCCGTGTGCCCGGTCTTCACACCGTCGACCGTCTCGTCGCGCCAGAGCAGTGTGTTGCGGTTCGTCTGACGGATGTCGTTCCAGGTGAACTCGCGCTCGGCGTACCACGCATAATAATCGGGAAATTCCGATATGAGCGCGCGCGTCAGCGTCGCGATGTCGCGCGCGGTTGTGTACAGATTTTCATCCGGCAAGCCCGTTGAATTCGCGAAGTTGCTGTCGGTCATTCCGAGCCGTTGTGCGTGCGCGTTCATCATTTGTGTGAACGCTTCCTCGGTGCCGGCCACGTGCTCGGCGAGCGCGACCGTCGCATCGTTGCCCGATTGGATGATGATGCCCTTCAGCAGGTTCTCGACCGACACTGCGCTGTTTACGTTCACGAACATCCGCGAGCCCGGCGTGCGCCATGCGCGTTCGCTGATGCGTGCTTCATCCGCGAGCGTGAGGCGACCAAGCGCGATTTCGTGGAACACGACGTACGCGGTCATCATTTTCGTAATGCTCGCTGGCTCCATGCGCTCGTCGGGATTGTGCGACGCGACCTCGATGCCGCTGTTGAAGTCGATGACTAGGTACGAGCGTGCGTCCACCGACGGTGGTGACGGCAACACCTGGACCTGACCATGTGCAGCGAGCGAGAGGCCGAGGGCGATGGCGGTGGCAATGGCTTTAATGGAGTTCATGCGTCCTCAATCGATGACAACGCGCGCTTCGGGGAAGCCCGCATCAGAAATTTGTTGTGCGACCGCATCCACTTCCTCGACATCGGCGAGTGGGCCGGCGCGGACGCGCCACAAGGGTGGCGTTCCGGCGTCGTGCGGCGTGAGTTCGATATTATAGAGGTGTGCGGCGTGCAAGCGCGCAACGACGCGTTCTGCGTTGTCGCGGCTCGCGAACGCGCCGACCTGCACGAAGAGACGTGGCGGCGGTCCGACCGGGTCTTCGGCCACGACCGGTCCCTCGGGCCGATCCGGGTCCAGTACGCGCAGCTCCACAAGTCCGGTGCCCTCGCCGACGATGCCGAGCCGGGCGGCAGCTGCGTACGAAAGATCGATGATCCGGTTATGCGCGAATGGCCCACGGTCATTGATACGCACGACGATTGACCGTCCGTTTTGCAGGTTGGTGACTTTTGCGTAGCTGGGCAACGGCAGGTTCCGATGCGCTGCCGTCATCGCGAACATGTCATAAGGTTCCCCGCTCGAAGTCGTCCGGCCGTGGAACTTCGTGCCGTACCACGACGCGATGCCGCGCTCGATATGGCCGCTGCCTGAGTCCATCACAAAGTACCGTTGCCCGTCGACTTCGTAAAAGGGCGGGTTACCGCTCGCCGCGCGCGGCTCGTGCCGCGGAACCGCGTCCGGGACCGCCATCAAGTCGATGTCGACCCGTGATGGCGCGCCGTCGGTGTCCTGCGAATATCGGGGCGCTGCGTCCTGCGCGGGTCCTGTGGCGCAACCCGCGAGCAACGCCGCCGTGGCGGCGGCCGCGGCGAATCGGCTATTGCGCATCTCTACGCTGCCGGATGTCCTGTGCGAGCCGGTGGACGGCGATTGAGTAGAGCGGGCTTCGGTTGTAGCGGGTAATCACGAAGAAGTTGTGCAGCGTGACCCAATACTCGGTGTCGCCGTCCGGCGACGTCTCGAGCATCAATAAGTTCGCGGGCGCGTCTGCGGCCAGCGAGTCATCGAATGCGACGCCCGCGGCGCGCAATGCACCGACTGTGCTTTGCAGATCGAGCGAGCGCGTCGCGAGCGCAGCGGCGGCGGTGTTGCCGAGCGTCGCGCGCACGGCAACCGCTTCACCCGGCGCCCAGCGGTGTTTGTGGAAGTAATTCGCAATCGACCCGATGATGTCGGGCCAGCTCTGCCACAGGTCGCGGCTGCCGGATTCGTCGAAATCCACCGCGTACGCACGGTAACTCGACGCGATGAACTGCGGCGAACCCATCGCGCCTGCGTATGAGCCCTTCGCCGCGGCGGGGTCAAGGCCCTCGTCGCGCGCGAGCAGCAGAAAGTGTTCGAGCTCGCTGCGGAAGAAACGCGCGCGTGGCTCGTAATCGAAGCCGAGCGTCGCGAGCGCGTCGATGACCGGGTAGCGGCCCTGGATGCTGCCGTAGTTCGATTCGACGCCGATGATCGCGACGATGACTTCGGGTGCCACGCCGAACGTGTGTGCCGCGCGCGCGATGGTGTCCGCATGCGCGTCCCAGAACGTGACGCCGCCGCTCGCGCGCGCTTCAGTCAGAAAGATGTTTCGGTAACGGTGCCATGGCCACGCCTCGGCCGGGCGGGTGATTGCGTCGATGATGTCCTGGCGCCGCTCGACACCGGTGAAAAGTTCGGCCAGCGCGTCGCGCTCGAAGCCGTGCTTCTCGACCATCTCGTCGATGAACGATGCGTAATCGGCGCGGATCGGCGACGCTGAAGTTGCTGCGGGTACTGCACAGGCGCTGCCGGTGAGCGCAGCGGCAGCCAGCAACGCAATGAGTTTGTTTCGCATCAGTAAGAGATCAACGTGCGGTGAGTGTGGATGGACATCAGCATACCGAAACCCGCCAGCAGGGTCACCATCGCCGTCCCGCCGTAGCTGAACAGCGGCAGCGGGACACCGACAACGGGCAGGATGCCTGACACCATCCCCGCGTTTACAAAAACGTACACAAAGAACGTGAGCGCAAGACTGCCCGCGAGCAGGCG
>CAYXYM010000117.1:0-2603 GCA_964469285.1 uncultured Gammaproteobacteria bacterium
GGTCCGCGCCGAGGTCCATCAATTCGTAATGCGGGGACAGTTTTTCCGGGTCCGACCACCCCGTCGGGAACGGGTTGCGCGGAAGCCGACCCTCCAATCGCTCGCGACCGGCCGGCAACACACAAGTGATCGTCTTCCCGTCGCGCACGACCTCGCGCGGACTGCCGCTCAGCGTCAGGATGCGCTCGGCGTAACCGTCGGGTCCGACGCGACGCGCGAGCTCGATCGACTGCACGCGGTCACCATGGCGATGGCTGACCTCGCCATGGAAACTGACCGACTGCGATGCCTGCGCGAGGCGGGAGAGCCAGTATTCCGGGCTTTCGGCGACCACCGGGCCAGCACACAGCAGCGCGGCACCCGTCATCGCTGCGACGGCAATCCTCACCGGGGAACCACTTCGACGGGCACTTCTTCGGCGACCGCGTCATCCGCGTGGTTCAACAGATAACGGTCAAGCTCGGACTGGACCTCAGGCTGCGCCTGGTCCCACTGGAATCCCGACGCGGTCGCAAAACGACCCGCATCGACTTGCGGATTCTCGGTGACGGGAACGACGTACGCTTCGTCGGGGCCGGCCGGCTCCTGGACCTGCAGCGTCAGCAGCGCAACGACGGCGACGGCGATTGCCACCGCCGGTCCCGCGGCCCGCCGGGCCCAACGCCCACGCGCGGCGAGCGGCGGCGCGTCGCTGGCTATCGCCGTCGCCACAGCGTTCCCGAGCCCGGGTGCAAGGTGACTCGGCAAATCGCCGCGCAGTGCATCCCGCATCAAATGGTAACGCGCCCACTGCGCCGTCAGTTCCGGGTCCCGCGCAATGCGTTGCCAAAGCAGCGAAAATTCGCCCCGCGGCAGTTCGTCGTCGGCCAACGCAGACAGTTGTTCTTTGATGATGTCGCTCATTGCCTCACCCCTCCAGCAACGGCCGGAGTTTCTCATCAACCGCTTCGCGGGCGCGGAATATCCGCGACCGCACGGTACCAATCGGACAGTCCATGGCCTGCGCGATCTCCTCGTAACTCATCCCGTCGAGCTCGCGCAGCATGATGGCCGTGCGCAACTCGTCGGGCAGCACGTCAATCGCCCGAATCACGGTCTCGCGGATCTCGTCCGCGAGCAGTATCCGTTCCGGCGTATCGCCATGCCGCAGGCGGGACGCAAGTTCGTACTGCTCCGGCTCCTCGAGGTCGACACTCTGGTCGACCGGGCGCCTCGATTGCGCGACCAGGTGGTTCTTCGCCGTGTTGATCGCGATTCGGTACAACCAGGTATAGAACGCGCTGTCCCCCCGGAAGTTCGGAATCGCCCGCCAAGCCTTTATGAACGCCTCCTGCGTGACATCCAGCGCCTCCGACCGGTCGTAGACATAGCGCCCGACCAAGCTCACGATCCGGTGCTGATATTTCAGCACCAGCGCATCGAACGCTGCCCGGTCGCCTTGTTGTACGCGCGCGACCAGCGCCTGATCCGCTGATTGATCGCCCATCACGGGCACCCTTGACCTGTTCTGTTGACCGTAAACCGCGCGAGGAGTTCGCACGCGCGGGCGATTATGCGAGACTTTGCGCGCCATTCTATCAATCAGGGGCCCCGACAGTCATGAAGTCGCACGCGGCATTTGACGTGCTGGTGCTCGGCGCCGGTGCCGCCGGGCTCAGCCTGGCCCTACGCCTGCCGAGTGACCTGCGCATCGCCATCATGGCGAAAGGACCGCTGACCGAGGGCAGCACGCGTTACGCACAAGGCGGAATTTCCGCGGTGCTGGACGCAGACGACTCCATCGACGCACATATCGCGGACACGATTGAAGCCGGCGCGGGCCTGTGCCAGCCCGACGCCGTGCGATTTATCGTCGAACGGGGTCCAGCGGCAATCGCCTGGCTGCGAGCGCGCGGCGTGCCCTTCACCGCCGTCCCCGGCGATGCCCAGACCCTGCACCTCACACGTGAGGGTGGCCACAGCCACCGCCGTGTCGCGCACGCGGCCGATGCAACCGGCCACGCGATCTCAACGACCCTCGAGGGGCTCGTCCGTGCCGCGCCGAACGTCACGCGGCTCGAGCACCACCTCGCGATTGACCTCATCAAGTCGGATCGAGTCGTCGGCGCATATGCGCTTGATACGAGCGCCGGCATCGTACACGCCGTCGCAGCGCGCACAGTGGTACTCGCAACCGGCGGCGCCAGCAAGGCGTACTTGTACACGAGCAATCCCGACGGCTCGACTGGCGACGGCATTGCAATGGCTTGGCGTGCGGGTTGCCGCGTCGCGAACATGGAGTTCATGCAGTTCCATCCGACCTGCCTCTACCACCCGCACGCAAAGTCATTCCTACTCACCGAAGCGTTACGCGGCGAAGGTGCGACGCTGCAGCTCCCGGACGGGACGCCGTTCGCGAAACGATTCGACGCGCGTGGAGAACTCGCGCCGCGCGACGTCGTTGCCCGAGCAATCGACCATGAAATGAAGCGCCTCGGCGTCGACCACGTACTGCTCGACGCGCGGCACCTCGGAGACGCGTTTGTCCGCGAGCACTTTCCCAACGTTTATGCACGCTGCCTCGAGTTCGGCTTCGACATGACGCGCGAGCCGTTGCCGGTCGT
>CAYXYM010000118.1:0-10981 GCA_964469285.1 uncultured Gammaproteobacteria bacterium
GGAGGTGCTGCGCGAAGCAGAACAGGCGCCCGCCTCGGAGTACGTTGGGAAAATGCCGCTCGACCGCGCGATGCGCGGCCGCCTCGACACGATGATGAAGCGCGTCAGAGCACGCGGCGTCGAACTCTCGATCGCCCCGGCGATGCTCGCGACGCGACGGGACTGCGAAGCGCTACTGCGCGGCGAACGCCCCGCCACACTGTTCGACACGTGGCGGCGCGAACTGATCGGAGACGAACTCGCCGCGCTCGCGGCCGGCGACTAACGCCGGCGCGCTTTCTTCTTCGTCGCCTTTTTCTTCTTTGCGGCGGCCTTTTTTTTCTTCACCGGCGCTTTTTTCTTCTTTGCGACCGTCTTCTTCTTCGCGACGGGCTTCTTGCGCGCAGCGGACTTCTTCTTTACCGCGGTCTTCTTTTTCTTCGCGACGGGTTTCTTGCGCGCAGCGGGCTTCTTCTTTTTCACCACGGCCTTTTTCTTCGCAACGGGCTTCTTGCGCGCAGCAGACTTCTTCTTTTTCACTGCCGCTTTCTTCTTCGCCACAGGCTTTTTCTTCTTCACGGCCGCTTTCTTCTTCTTCACGACTGTTTTCTTTTTCTTGGCCGCCGGCTTCTTCTTCGCGGCAGCCTTTTTCTTCGGTTTTGGCTTCGGCTTTGCCGCTGCCTTCTTTTTCTTCTTCGGTTCCGCTTTTTTCTTGGGCTTCGCGGCCGCCTTCGGCTTGGCCTTCTTCGCGGCGGCGGCGACCACAGCCTGGATCGCGTCGACCGCGCTGCTCGCTTTCGCTTTCTGCTTGCGGACCGCTTCGATGACCGAAACCATGCGGCGGAAGATCGTCTGGACCTCACCGAGGCCATCGACTTCCTGGAGTTTGCCCTGCTCGTCGTAGAAACCAATCAGCGGACGTGTCTGCGTGTCGTAAACGCGCAGCCGGTTCGAAATCGTTTCCTCATTGTCGTCGGCGCGGTGGTGCAACCGGCCGCCACATTTGTCGCACTGTCCGTCCATCTTCGGCGGTGACGTGAACATGTTGTACAGCGTGCCGCAGCTCGTGCAGGTACGGCGTCCGACCATCCGCTGCAGCAGGATGTCAAAATCGACGTCAATCAGGAGGGCGAGGTCCAGCGGCTGGCCCATGCCGAGCAGCATCTGGTCGAGCGCCTGAGCCTGGGCGATGTTCCGCGGGAACCCGTCAAGGATGAATCCGGCGCGCGCATCGCGCTCGCGCAGTCGCTCACGAATGATGCCGAGGACGATCTCGTCGGAAACGAGCTGCCCGGTATCCATCGCGGCCTTGGCCTGGAGGCCGAGCGGGGTTGACGCCTGGAGCGCGGCGCGCAGCAGATCCCCGGTCGAAACTTGCGGAATTCCATATTTTTCAACCAGCAGCTTGGCCTGGGTGCCCTTGCCGGACCCCGGCGCACCCAGTAGCACGATTCTCATTGATAGCCCCTTTGCCCTATTAGTGATAGGGAACGGCCAAGTTAACTGTCCGCCCTCGAACCGTCAACGAGGTGAGTAGGAATGATTTTTGGGCTATAGTGGCCCACCGGATAAACTTCTAGAGAATCAAGCACTTGAAAAAGAACGCCTTTTATGCTCAGTCGGGTGGGGTCACCGCGGTCATCAACGCGTCGGCCGGCGGCGTTATCGAGACCTGCCGTCAACATCGCGACAAAATCGGCAAAGTCTACGCGGGCCGGAACGGCATCATCGGCGCGCTGACCGAGGACCTGATCGATACTTCGAAGGACAGCGCTGCAGCCATCCGCGCGCTACGCCATACGCCGTCCGGCGCGTTCGGCTCGTGCCGGTTCAAGCTCAAAGGGCTGGAGGAGAACCGCGCGGAGTACGAACGCCTCGTGGCCGTTTTCCGCGCGCACAACATCGGCTATTTCTTCTACAACGGCGGCGGCGACAGCGCCGACACCTGCCTCAAGGTGTCCCAGCTCGCCGACAGCCTCGGTTTCCCAATCCACGCCATCCACATTCCGAAGACGGTCGACAACGATTTGCCGGTCACGGACACCTGCCCGGGCTTCGGCAGCGTCGCAAAGTATGTCGCGGTGTCGATCCGCGAGGCGGGCTTCGACGTCAAGTCCATGGCGAAAACCTCGACGAAGGTATTCGTGATGGAGGTCATGGGCCGACACGCGGGCTGGATTGCTGCGGCCGGCGGTCTCGCCTCAGAGCAGGATGGCGACGCCCCTCACGTCATCCTCTTCCCGGAGGTCCCCTTCGAAGAAAAGAAGTTCCTGTCCAAAGTCGACCGCGCGGTGAAGAAATTCGGGTACTGCGCGATCGTTGTGTCCGAGGGTGTGCGCAACGCCGACGGCAGGTTTCTGGCCGAGGCCGGCACGCGCGACGCATTCGGTCACGCACAGCTCGGCGGCGTTGCGCCCGTCATCGCCGACCTCGTGAAACGGGAACTCGGCTACAAGTACCACTGGGCGGTCGCCGACTACCTGCAGCGCGCGGCGCGCCACATCGCGTCGAAAACCGACGTCGAGCAGGCGTACGCAGTCGGCAAGGCCGCGGTCGAGCTCGCGTTGAAAGGCAAGAACTCCGTGATGGTCACCATCGAGCGCAAGTCCGACAAGCCGTACAAATGGAAGACCGGCAGCGTCGCGCTCGACAAGGTGGCGAACCACGAGAAGTTCATGCCGAAGAACTTCATCACGCGCGACGGCTTCCACATCACGGACGCATGCCGCCGCTATCTCGCGCCGCTCATCAAGGGCGAGGACTACCCGCCGTACAAGGACGGGCTGCCACAGTACGTGACGCTGAAGAATGTGGCCGTGGCCAAGCGACTGCCGCCCTTCACACTCAAATGAGCTAAGCTCCCGGGGGTCAACGGCTCTTTGGGGGTGTCGTCATGGCTGCAATCCTGATGCTTTGGCTGCCAATCCTGGTAGCGGCGGTGC
This sequence comes from uncultured Gammaproteobacteria bacterium, assembly GCA_964469285.1. Taxonomy (GTDB): domain Bacteria; phylum Pseudomonadota; class Gammaproteobacteria; order Natronospirales; family JAIVGZ01; genus JAIVGZ01. Next base: position 2,922 of record CAYXYM010000118.1, read on the forward strand.
TGGTCTTCATCGCAAGCACCGTCATCCACATGTTTCTCGGCTACCACAAGCACGACTGGTCGGCGGTGCCCGACGAAGAAGCGCTCCGTCGCGCCGTGCGTCCGCTCGCGATCCCGCCGGGGGATTACTCGATTCCGCGCTGCACGTCGATGAAGGACATGGGTTCGCCCGAGTATCAGCAGAAGCTCACCGAGGGGCCGGTCCTGATGATGACCGTGCTGCCGAATCGCGTGCACGCGATGGGCAAGTCGCTGACGCTCTGGTTCGTGTTCAGTCTGGTCGTTGGCGCATTCGTCGCGTTCGTGACCGGCAACACCATCATGATGGGCGCGGAGTACCGCGAGGTATTCTGCATCGCCGCCGCGGTCGCGTTCGCGGCTTACGGGCTCGCCGAGATTCCGCTCTCCATTTGGTTCTCGCGGAGTTGGGCGACGACCGCGCGCAACCTGTTCGATGCCTTGGTCTACGCGCTCGTCACCGCCGGCTCGTTCGGCTGGCTCTGGCCAGGCGCCTGATTACTGCGGTTGCAGATCGGACGGCAGGCGCGGCGAACCGAGCAGCTCGGAGAATGCGCGCCAGCGTTCGGTTTCGCTGTCGCCATGCGCCTCGATGTAGGCTTCGACCCAATCGCGGCCCAAGTTGTAGTTGATCACGTAGCCGCGGTAGGTATCGAAGAAGTCCACGCGTTGCGCTGCGCGTTCCGGCGACGACAGTGAGTACTTGACCAGCCACTCGATCGCCTGTTCGCGCGTCCAATCGCCGTCGAGATAGCGCCGCGCCGCCTCATTACCGGCGTCATCGAGCTCCGCGAGCGCTTCGCGGACCTGGCGATAACGGGCCGCGTTCTCGGTGGCGATGCCGGCGAGCGGCATCAGCACCGCCTCCTCGAACGCGTAGCGCGTGTCGTCCGGGAACGCCATGTCAATGCCGTAATTCGCGCTGCCTTCCGCAATCAGCGATTGCGGGCTGAACAGCGCATACACCGTGAACTCGACCCAACCGCGTGAAACCGCCAGCTCGCGCTCCAACAGTACGTTGTACGTGTGGTGCCCCGGATAGCCCTCGTGGCAACCCAGGTCGACGGCACGGTCGATGAAAATGGGCAGGTCGGTATTGACCTGGATCAGGCTGTACGAATCGCCCTGGTACCAGTTGTACCCGCTCCACGGCTTGTCGGTCACGAACTCGAGCGTGAAGCGTTCACTGACCGGTAAATCGACGTGCTGAACGGTGCGGGCGCGGCACTCCGCGATCGCGCGGTCAAATACCGCTTGCAGGCTTTCCGGCGGAATCACAAACTCGCGGCGCAACGCTTCGACACGTGTGGCGAGCGGTCCGTCGCCTGGCACGAGTTGCTCGATGGTTGCGAGCGCGCGGTCGTAGGCTGCGGTGTCCGGCGCTGGCGCGACGGCGTCGTACAGTCGCTCGGTTTCTTCATCGAAACGCAGCGTCTCGCCGAGCAGCATGCCGATACGCGCCGCGGCCGCCGCAAGCTGCTTCTCGAGATAGCGGTGACGCAACCGGTCCATCTCATCATCCCCGGCGTCGAGGGCGGCGAGTTCCCCGCGCAACACCAGGGCGCCCTCGCGCAACTCCAAGAGCGTGCGGGCATCGTCCACGGCAACGGCCTTCAGCTCGTCCGGGCCGTAATACGCGTCAACGAAGTTGGGGTCGTGGTCGCCCGTGGCGAGGACGAGCACGACATAGTCGCGTGCGACCGCGTCGATGTCGCGGGTTTCGCTGGAGGGTGTGCAGGACGCGCCGGAAAGCGCAATGGCAAGGATGACGGACTGGAGGATGCGGTGCATGACCGCAAGTCTATACCGCGAATGCCCTCGGTTGCACCGACACGTCCGGCGTCGACGGGCCGCCGACGCGCACGATGCGATACGACCCCTTGATGGGAAAGATCGCGATTTTCGCGACGGGCTGGTAGCCCATCCGATACACGGATTTCAGCGACGCCGCGTTCGCGCGGTCGACAAACGACACGAGGCCGCTGAAGCCGCGGTGAGCGACCTCGTCCAACGCACGCGACATGCCGATCGCGTGCAGGCGCTTGCCACGGAACTCGGGACGGGTGTAACCCTTGTACATGTACGTAAACGACGTGTCGAAGTGAAAAGTCAGGCCGTCAAATATTTCTGTCGGTCGATTCGAATACCAACCGTAACTTGCGATCTCGCCATTGCGGGTAATCGCGTAACAGAGGTCGCCGCGAGCGTAGGCGTCGCGCACGAAGTCGGGCGACATCTCAAGCTCTGGGTGCGCGGCGACGTACGGGGCCAATTGCACCTCGGCAACGAAACCCGCGTCGAACTCCGACGGCAATTCGAGGTACCCCGACTCGAGGCGGTCGCGCGCAATCGAGACAATCTGAAGCACGCGCAGGTGAATTGTCCGGGCCGCGGCCGTGAGGCCGAGTGAAACCACTGTTTCACGGACGCCTGCACGCCGGACCAAATCTGCCAATTTCGCAAGCTTCGCCATTTCGATTTCCTCCGTGCATACACGTTGCGCGGAGTGCGTCGCCCGCGAAAGCGGGAGAATGCCTGAATCGTGCGTCAGCGGAGCCCGAGGACCTCGGGCCCCTGTTCGAATACAACGTCGACCGGGATGCCTGCATCATTGAGCCGTGCAAGGTCGTCGGCCAGCGACGCCCGGATCACGCCGTGCGACGCCAGCAGCGTGCCGACGCCTGCATGGTCGCCATCGCCCTGCAGCGTCAGGATGCGCGCCGCGAGCGCCTCGACGGCCGCGGTCATGCGCACGAAGTCGACGCGGTAGCGCCCGTCCTCGCCACGTGCGAATGCCCCTTGTTCCTCGAAGAAGTTGAACTGGATCATGTTTGCGCGTCCGTGCGCGCTCGATGCGCCGAAGCGAACCGAGCGGAACAGGCCCGCCATGAACGTCACGTAATGGTCGAGCAGCTCGCCTTCCTGGATTTCGCCCCGGCCAAACAACTGCGTGATCATGTACAGGCCAAGCACATCCGCTTTTGCCTCCTCGAGCGCGCCCGCGTGTTCGCGCAGCGCCTCGCGAACGGTACCGCGGTCGTTGATCGTGTTCTTGATGCCGAGGCCATGCGCAACTTCATGGAACATCACGTTGGAGAAAAACGCATTGAACGTAATGTGGTCCCGCAGATCCTCGGCGACGAGTTCGCCGGCAATGGGAACGAGGATCTCGTCGAACTTCGCGCGCATCGAATTACGCAATTGCAAACGGCGTGTGCCTTTCTCGAGTTGTACCTGCTCATCGTTTGGCAAGTTGATCGCGATGGTCTTAGAGCCCGCGTTCGAGTCGCCGGCGTAGTAAACGGCGTCGTAGGCATTCAGGTCGGCGTCGGATCCCGGCGTCTCCGTTTTGTACGCATCGGGCACCGGCAAGCCGCGCTGCAGTTCGGGCAGGAACTGCGCGAACCGCGAGAGGCGCTCCGACCAAGAAAGGTCTTTAACCAGGACGAATGCTTCAAACGCGGCGCGGCTGCCGAAAAGCCGATCCTCGTAGGTCTCGATCGGGCCGAAGACGAGCTCGAGGCGGTTGTCTTTCATATCCATCCAAGCCATGTCGGATGCCTGATACTCGCCGGTCACCAGCGCATCGGCGCGCAAGTCGAGGTAGCGGGCGAAGGCGTCGTCGCTCGACAGGGCGGCGGCCTCGCGCAACAGCCCCGCGGCCGTTTCGAGCTGGGCGCGGTGCTCGACGGCGTACGGCACCAGCATCAGCGCGCCGTCTGCGTCTCGGCGCACGTACGAATATTGTCCATTCTTGCCGGGCTCGTCCCAGGCCTCGAATTCTTCGCGCGTCATGTCCTGCGGATAGTAATTAGCGCCGAGCGGCTTCTCACCGACACCGTCGAGGAACGGCCGGTTGCCGTCCAGACGGTCCCAGGGTCCGTAATTGATTTCTGCGAACCGCTGCGTCGCGGGATCGTCGATGGATGCGAGCAGCGCATCGCGATCGCCGTACGCCTGATACCAGAACAATTCGTCCATGATGCGTGCCGCGCGAATCAGCAGTCCGACGATTTCTCGTTCTTCTTCCGACAACGCAGCCATGTCCGCCGTGAGGCGCACGGTCGCGTACCGCGCGAGTCGCGCCTCGGCTTCGCCCGTCTCCGCAGTCGCCGCTGCAGCGGGCTCGTCAACGGGTTCCGTCCGTTCACACGCGGACAGCGCAACACAGCAGGTAACGGCGATAACAGCGGATTGGATACGCATCTTCGGACTCCAGTCATTGTCGTACAATCCGGCCACGATGCGCCATAATCTGTTCTCAATCAACGCACTCGTGCTGACGGGCTTCCTGCTGGTCGCGCTGCCGCTCGTCATCGCCTTGTGGACAACGCATATCCGCATGGGCGAGCTCGCCACGACCACGAGCGCCGCGTTCGAACGCGGCGTGCAGGCGGCGCGCGACACGCAATTGCTCATGGAGCAACTGCCGCAGTTCGAACGCAACGTGCGGCAGTACCGCGTCGTCCCGGACGCGACCTACCGTGCGCTTGCGCTCGAGCGCCACAGGCGATTGCTCCGGGTACTTACCGAGCTTGAGGCGCAATTGGGACGCCCATCCGACGAGGCTGCCGTGCTGCGCACTCAACTTGCGATGACCGTCGCCCAACTCGACTCGGCACCGAGCGCGATTGAACTCGACGCATTCGGCCCGATGCACGATGCGGCGCTGGCGCTCGCGAACGAAGTCAACGCACTCGTCGACGCGGCGGTCGCCGATGCGCTGCGGAGTGTTGCCGACACTCGCCGATCACTCGTACTGCGCGCGTCCGCGCTGGTGCCACTGGCGCTCGCCTTCGGCATCCTGTTCGCGCTGTTGATTACGCGCCCGATTCGCGGGCTCGGCAAGGCCATTCGGCAGCTTGGCGGCGGTAATCTCGGCGAGCCCGTACGCGTTCGCGGCGCCGCCGACATCCAGACGCTCGGTCGCCACCTCGAATGGCTACGCGTGCAACTCGCGGAAGTTGAGAGCGAGAAGGCACGCTTCCTGCGTCACGTATCGCACGAGCTGAAAACGCCGCTCGCCAACATCCGCGAGGGGTCCGAGCTGTTGCTGGACGGCAGCACCGGACCGTTGACCGAAGCACAAGCAGAGGTCGCTACAATTCTGCGCGATAACGGCATTACGCTGCAGAAGAGCATCGAGAACCTGCTCAACTACAATGCGTGGCAGGACAAGGGCGCGCCCCTGATGCGGACGCAGACCGATATGGATACCATGGTCTCACGCGTTTTCGCGTCGCACCGCCTCTCGCTGCAACGCGAGCAGATTGAAGCGATCGCTGAAATCGGCTGTAAGAAATTATGGGTGGATGGCGAGAAGGTGGAAATCCTGCTCGACAACCTCGTCTCGAACGCGATCAAGTTCTCGCCACGCGGCGGGGCCATTCGCGTGACAATTGCAGGCCGGAAACGCGACGCGGTAATCGACGTGCGCGACGATGGCCCCGGCGTTCCGCCGGAAGAAGAACACCGCGTGTTCGACGCATTTTTCCAGGGCAGCCGCCCGCAGCGTGGCCACGTGAAAGGTACTGGAATCGGTTTGTCTGTCGTGCGCGAGAGTGCGCGAATGCACGGCGGCAAAGCGGAGATTGTCAGGGGGGAACACGATGGCGGACATTTTCGCGTCACGCTTGCCAATGCGCGCGACCGCTAGCTTGTTGCTCGCCGCGGCCCTCGCCGGTTGTTCGATCCTGCCCGCGCGCGACGCCGGGTTGCCCGATACCGCCACTGAAGCGGCGTCGCCGATGGACGAACTCCTGTCGCTGTTGCACACATTCATCGCGGCGACGCCCGAGCAACGCTCGACCATTTATCTCGATTCCGTCAGCGCGCTCGCGTCAGCGCCGAGCGCGCAGAACCGCTTGCGCCTTGCGTTGCTGCAGGGTTGGCCCGGCCATCCGCACAGCCGCCCCGGCGACGCGCTGCGGCTTGCGGACGCCGTGATGGCCGACGACGCGCTCGACGACGAGTTGCGCGATCTCGCTCGCGTTCTGCGTTTCTGGATTGCATCGCACCAGGTCGACCAGCGACGGCAGCACGACCTCAATGACCGCATCGCGGACCTTGAATCCCGCATCGCGGAGCTGCAGCGCCAGCTGCAGGAACTTACCGAGATCGAACGCGCAATCGAGCCCGGACCATGAGCGCACGCATTGTGCTCGTCGACGACGACCCTGGTTTGCTGAAGCTGCTTAGCCTGCGGCTTGAGAGCGCGGGTTACTCGGTCGAAGCCGTCGCGAGCGGCGCGGCCGCGCTGTCCGCCATCGCGCGCGAACGCCCCGACCTTCTGATCACCGACCTGCGCATGGAAGCGATGGACGGAATGGAGCTACTTCGTGAAGTCAGCGCACGGATGCCGGGCCTGCCCGTGATTCTGCTGACCGCTCACGGGACGATTCCCGACGCCGTAGACGCCACGCAGCGTGGTGCGTTTGGCTTTCTCACAAAGCCCATCGATAAAGCGCAATTACTCGACCAAGTGCGACGCGCGATAGAGATTTCCGCGCCTGCCCCCGGCGATTCTGCATCCGGCGTGGTGACGCGCAACGCGCATATGGCCGAGCTCGTCGCGCAGGCGCGCGTCATCGCGAACGGCGAAGCGAGTGTATTGCTGTGTGGTGAGAGCGGTACTGGGAAGGAGGTGTTCGCGCGCGCGATTCATGCGTGGAGCCCGCGGCGCGACGGCCCATTCGTCGCAATCAATTGCTCGACAATTTCGTCGGAAACCATGGCGGCGGATTTGTTCAGGAGCGCGTCCGGCGGAACCGTGTTCCTCGACGAAATCGGCGACATGCCCCTCCAAACCCAGGCGAAATTATTGAGCGTCATCGACGACGCGGCGCTCGACATCCGTCTCGTGTCGGCAACGCATCGCGATCTGAAAGAAGCCATCGAGACGGGCGCGTTCCGCGAGGACCTGTATTACCGCATCAACGTGGTCACGCTCGACATCCCGCCGTTGCGCGAACGGCGCGAGGACATCGTGGTGCTCGTGCAGCACATGCTCGCGGACTTCGGCGCGCACAACCCCGATTCCCGGCGCGTGTACGCGCCAGAAGCGATGGAACTCATGGTCAGCGCCGATTGGCCGGGCAACATCCGCCAACTCCGCAACGTGGTCGAACAGACGCTGACGCTCGCGACAGGACCCGTAATCTCGGCGGCGCTGGTCGCGCGCGCGCTCGGGGGCGGTGACTACCGCGTACCGAGCTTCGCCGACGCTCGCGACGAATTCACGCGGCAGTACCTCGTGCAGTTGCTGCATCTCACTGACGGAAAAGTTGCGCAGGCCGCGCAGATTGCCCAACGCAATCGCACCGAGTTTTACAAGCTGTTGGCGCGCTACGAAATCGATCTCGACGCGTTCCAGCACGAAGACCCCGACTAAACTGGCTCGCCCCTTGCGAAATCAGTCAGTTGCGGGTGAGTGTCGCCGGAGCATCGCCACCGGGCGACGTCTGCCGGATTTTTTGTCGCCCCGCTTGTAACCGTTGCTATACTATGCGGCTTTCCGGTTGGGGAGATGTGAATAATGCTGCAGGAAAACGGGCTCTGGCTCACCTTGGGCTGTGCGGTACTCGCACTTGTTTATGGACTTTGGTCGGTGCGATGGGTGTTGGCCAAACCGGCCGGCAATGCGCGCATGCAGGAGATCGCCCAGGCGATCCAGGAAGGCGCCAAGGCGTATCTTGACCGCCAATACGGCACGATCGCCATCGTCGGCGTGGTGCTCTTTGTGGCGCTCGGCTTCGCGCTGGATTGGGCGACCGCCATCGGCTTCGCGATCGGCGCTCTGTTTTCCGGCGCCGCCGGTTACATCGGAATGTTCATCTCGGTACGCGCGAACGTGCGGACCGCGGAGGCCGCGAACCATGGCCTGAATGCCGCGATGCAGGTCGCCTTCCGCGGCGGCGCAATCACCGGCATGTTGGTCGTGGGCCTGGGTCTGCTGGGCGTGGCCGGCTACTACATGGTGGCGACCCGGTTCGTCGGGCCGGACCAGGCGCTGCACGCGCTGGTGGGCCTGGCGTTCGGCGGCTC
>CAYXYM010000119.1:0-2972 GCA_964469285.1 uncultured Gammaproteobacteria bacterium
GAGAGCGTCGCTCCCACGGGCGCCGCTCCTACATCTCCGGAGCAACCAATTGTGGGAGCGACGCTCTCGGCGTCGCGATTCTTTTGATGCGCCACACGCACTTCATAAGCAAACACCTGCACCGCCGCGGCCAGGTTCAGCGACGAGTAATCCGGGTTCGCGTCGATGGTCACGAGCGCGTGGCAGCGCTCGATCTCTTCGTTGTCGAGCCCAGTCCGCTCGCGCCCGAACACCATCGCGACCGGGCGACCCACGAACTCGGTCGCGATGCGTTCGGCCGCTTCGCGTGGCGTGAGCGTCGGCCACTCGATCGTCCGGCGCCGCGCGCTCGCACCGACCACGAACTCGCAGCCCGTCAGTGCGTCGTCGAGCGCCGTGTGTACCGACGCCGCTTCAAGTAAATCCGCTGCGCCGGCTGCGCGAGCGGTGGCCTCAGGGTGGGGAAATGCGCGCGGCGCGACCAACGCGAGCCCGGACAAGCCCATCGTCTTCAGCGCGCGTGCGGCCGCGCCGATGTTGCCGGGGTGCGAAGTGCCGACGAGTACGGTGCGGATGTGGTCAAGGGGCTGCATGCGCTTATGTTAAACTACCGGCCTCCATGCACGCCCTGCTCAATATTGCGGTTCGCGCGGCGCGCGCAGCCGGCGTCGTCATCATGCGCCACCATGGGCGCATCGATGAACTGTCGATTGAGTCCAAGCAGCGTCACGATTTCGTCTCGGAAGTCGACCGGCTCGCCGAGCAGGCGGTCATCGACACCGTGCTGAAGACCCATCCTCAGCACGGCTTCCTCGGCGAGGAAACCGGGCGGCACGGCGGCGATGAATACGTGTGGATCATCGACCCGCTCGACGGCACGACGAATTTCCTGCACGGGTTCCCCTCCTTCGCGGTCTCGATCGGCATCCAGCACAAGGGGCGTATCGAGCACGGCGTCGTCTACGACCCGCTGAGCCAGGAGTTGTTCACCGCTTCCCGCGGCGCAGGGGCGACGCTCGACGGCAAACGCATCCGCGTGACCGCGCCGAGAGGCCTCGAGGGCGCGCTGATCGGCACCGGCTTCCCGTATCTTGAACACCAGGACGTGGACGCGTTCATGGACATGCTGCGCGCGGTGATTACCAAAACCGCCGGCGTGCGACGCGCGGGGGCGGCGGCATTGGACCTCGCGTATGTCGCGGCCGGGCGCCTCGACGGGTTCTGGGAGCTCGGCCTCAAGCCGTGGGACATGGCCGCGGGTGCACTGCTTATTCAGGAAGCCGGCGGGATTGTCGGCGACATCGACGGCGGCACCGATTTCATGGCGTCGGGCAACGTCGTCGCGGGGAGTCGGAAAGTGTTCGCCGGGCTCGTCAAGGAACTGAAGCCGTTCGCGGCACGGATGACGCGCGACGCCTAAGGCATCGAGTCGTTGACGCCCTCTTTTTTCGGCGGCATCAAATCCTGCTTGCTCACACCGAGCGCGATCAACGCGGTACTCGCAATATAGATCGACGATCCCGAACCAATTACCACACCGAAAATCAGCGCGACCGCGAAGCCGTACATTACCTGCCCGCCAAGAAACAACAGCGCGCCCAGCACTATCAGCGTCGTGACGCCCGTCATGATCGTGCGGGACAGCGTCTGGTTCAGCGAGGTGTTGATGACTTCGAGCGCATCCGCGCGCCGGAGCGTGAGGAAATTCTCCCGGATGCGGTCGTAGATGACGACCGTATCGTTCAATGAGTAACCGATGACCGCGAGCAGCGCGGCGAGCACGACGAGGTCGAACTCGATGCGCATCAATGAGAAGAAGCCCAGCGTGAGGACCACGTCGTGTACAAGCGCGACGATTGCGCCGAGCGCGAACCGATACTCGAAGCGCAGCGCGACGTAAATCAAGATGCCAATCAGCGACAACAGCATCGCGAGCCCGCCCTGCTCCTTGAGCTCGTCGCCGACCTGCGGCCCGACGAACTCCACGCGCCGCATCTCGACGTCCGCATCATCGGCGCGGAGCGCGCGCAAGATGTCGTTGCTGACAGCTGCCGCATCCGTATTGTCCGGCGCAATGCGGATCAGCACTTCGCTGGTCGTGCCGAAATGCTGCACAATCGCACCGTCGTACCCGGTAGCGGCCAGGGTCGTACGGATGCCGTCGAGCTCGGCCGACTGGGGATAGCCGACCTCGACGACGAGCCCGCCCGTGAAGTCCACGCCGAAATTGAGACCGCGCACGATCAGAAGCGCGATGCTCGCGACAATCAGGAGCGCGCTGATCCCCACCGCAATTTTGCGATGGCCGACGAAGTCGATGTACTTCTTGAGTTTGAACAGTTCCATGTGTCGTCCCGTCAGACCGGCAGCTTCTGCAGCCGGCGCCCGCCCCACACGCCATTGACTATGGCGCGCGTGCCGATACTGGCTGTGAACATCGAGATCACGATGCCGATTGCGAGCGTGACCGCGAAGCCCTTAATCGGCCCCGTGCCAAACGCAAACAGCATCGATGCCGCGATGAGCGTCGTCACGTTGCCGTCGAGAATCGACGAGAACGCTTTGTCATAACCCGAGTGAATTGCGGCCTGTGGCGTATTGCCGGTGCGCAGCTCCTCGCGGATGCGCTCGAAAATCAGCACGTTCGCGTCAACCGCCATACCGACCGACAGAATCATGCCCGCGATGCCGGGCATCGTCAGCGTCGCGCCCGGAATCAGCGACATCACCGCGATGATGAGCGTCAAGTTCGAGAACAGCGCGACGCACGCGACCATACCGAACAGGCGGTAATACAACGCCATGAAAATCAGAATGCCCACGAAACCGATGACCACCGCATTGAAGCCCTGGCGGATATTATCGGCGCCCATGCTCGGGCCGACCGTCCGCTCCTCGACGATGTCCATCGGCGCCGCGAGCGCACCTGCCCGCAGCAGCAGCGACAGGTTGCGTGCTTCCAGCGGCTGGAGGCCCGTAATCCGGAAACGCGG
>CAYXYM010000120.1:0-4445 GCA_964469285.1 uncultured Gammaproteobacteria bacterium
ACCATCGACGTCCCGAAGGAGGACCGCTTTGCGTTCTCATTGAGCGACGACGACGTCGAGGCGCTCGCGCGCCAGGCGCTCATTATCGAGCGTCATTACGGTCGACCGATGGACATCGAGTGGGGCAAGGACGGCGACGACGGGGAGCTGTACATCCTGCAGGCGCGGCCGGAGACGGTGAAGAGTCGCGCCGGCCAAATCATGGAGCGCTACTTACTGAAATCGAAGGGCACCGTGGTCGCCGAGGGTCGTTCGATCGGACAGCGCATCGGCGCAGGCACCGCGCGCGTGCTCAAGGACATCGATGAAATGGCGCGCGTGCGCGCCGGCGACGTGCTCGTCACGGACATGACGGACCCGGACTGGGAACCCATCATGAAGCGCGCGTCCGCGATTGTGACGAACCGCGGCGGCCGCACCTGTCATGCAGCGATCATCGCGCGCGAACTCGGCATCCCCGCGGTCGTCGGCTGCGGCGATGCAACGACGAGCATCAAGGACGGCGACAAAGTCACGGTGTCGTGCGCCGAGGGCGACACCGGCTTCATCTACGCGGGTGAGCTCAGCTATGAGCGTCAGGAAATCGCGCTCGATACGCTCCCCGACATCCCGATCAAGGTCATGATGAACGTCGGGAACCCCGATCGCGCGTTCGACTTCTGCGCCCTCCCTCACCGCGGGGTCGGGCTCGCGCGGCTCGAATTCATCATCAACCGCATGATCGGCGTGCACCCGAAGGCGTTGCTGAATTTCGATGACTGCGACGAAGAACTGAAAGAGACCATCCGCGAGCAGATGGCCGGCTACGCGGACCCGGTGAGTTTTTACGTCGATAAGCTCGCCGAGGGCATTTCGATGATCGCCGCGGCCTTCGCACCGGAGCCGGTCATCGTGCGCTTGTCGGATTTTAAGTCGAACGAATATGCGAATCTCCTCGGCGGGCGCCAATACGAGCCCCACGAGGAGAACCCGATGCTCGGGTTCCGCGGCGCATCTCGCTACATCGACGGCAGCTTCCGCGACTGTTTCGAGCTCGAGTGCCGCGCGCTCGTGAAAGTGCGCGACGCGATGGGTCTCACGAACGTCCAGGTGATGGTGCCGTTTGTGCGCACCGTCGCGGAGGCCGAGCAGGTCATCACACTCCTTCGCGCCAACGGGCTGGAACGCGGCAAAAACGATCTCAAGATAATCATGATGTGCGAATTGCCGTCGAACGCGATTCTTGCCGACGAGTTTCTCGAACACTTTGACGGCTTCTCGATTGGCTCAAACGACCTGACGCAGCTCACGCTCGGACTCGACCGCGACTCGGGGGTCATCGCGCACCTGTTCGATGAGCGCGACCCCGCCGTCAAATTCCTGCTCGAACGCGCGATCGCGGCGTGCAACGCGAAGGGCAAGTACATCGGCATCTGCGGTCAGGGGCCGTCGGACCACCCCGACCTTGCCGAGTGGTTACTCGAGCGTGGAATCCAGTCGGTGTCGCTGAACCCAGACACGGTCGTCGAGACCTGGCTGTATCTGGCCGGACAGAAGGCGGACTAGCATGAACCCTGCGATCGTGAAGGCGATCGTGTTACTCACCGCGTCGAACCTGTTCATGACGATCGCGTGGTACGCACACCTGAAAAACATGCTCCATTGGAAGTGGTTCGCGGTCGTGCTCGTCGCGTGGGGCATCGCATTCTTCGAATACATGCTGCAGGTACCCGCGAACCGCATCGGCTACACCGCGATGAACCTCGGTCAGTTGAAGGTTCTCCAAGAAGTCATCGCGCTCAGCGTATTTGTGCCGTTCGCCCTGTTCTACATGAACGAGCCGCTGAAGCTCGACTACCTGTGGGCGGCATTGTGCCTCGTCGGCGCGGTGTACTTCATCTTCCGATAGTGGTCCGACCATCGCGGTTTGGGGCCTAGCCGTGCGTCAGCATCCCGACCGACGCAGCGGCCTCCCAATTCTGGCCATCGAACGGCTGACGCGTCACCGTGCCGACGGTGCCGGCATCCAGACAGTTCACGTTTACCGACCACCCGGCCGGGTGCGACCGCGGCACGTAGAACGACTTCACGCCGCAAACGCCGCAGAACAAATGCTTCGCGGTGCGCGTATTGAATGTGTACTCGACGAGCGCATCGGCGCCCTGCACCAGCCGGAACGCATCACCTGCAACGATTAGATGCAGGAAGCCGGTCATCGTGCAGACCGAGCAATTGCAGACGTGCGCAGTAAAGTCCGTCGGCGCGTCGACCTCGAACCTTACCGCGCCGCAGTGACAGCCGCCGCGGTGCACCGTCACGCCGGCGATTCCCGGCCGGCCCAGCGCAGCAGTGTCGGCAGCGAGCGCCAAAACAACCACGCGAAGCCGAGCGGCACGACGACCGCCTGCAGCAGGAACACCACCGTCAGCGTAATCACGCTGTCGACGATCGAGTTCGCGGATTCGCGTAAATCGCGCATCATCCCCGCCGGGTTCATGCGGTCGGTCATGCGACTGAACCAGGTCCCTTCGTCGGCCGGCGGCACACGCGAAGGCCCCTCGACGTCACCGGCGCCGGACAGGTTACCGAGTTCGCCCGCGAGCACGCGCACGGACTGGCCGCGTTCATCGAGCTGCTCTTGCACGACGCGCTGCTCGTCCGCGATGAACAATGCATGGATGCCGACGTTCGCCAATGCGATCGCGACGAAGAAAAACCGAAAAAACGCGAGCAACACGAACGCCTTCGCCACCTGCGGCGGGATCCAGCCGACCCAGGACGGTCGCCACAGGCGCACGAGCACCAGCACACCGGTCAGCGCGAGCAGCAGGTCGAACAGCTGCGACGCTCCGACCTGCATCAGGAACTTCTGCATCGCGAGCGCGACAATCGCGTACAGCAAGACGGATGAAAAGCGGTCCAGCAAGTCGGTCACCGGTCGTAGGATCGCGCCTGGCGACACGCCGACAACCGTGACACCGATCTCGACACTCTCGGCCACCGACAGCACGGCCATGACCGCACGCGTGCTCGCGTAGGTGACCACGGCCTGCCCGAGCAAACGGTCGGTCCGCTCGGCGCCGAAGCTGTCGAGCGCCTTCGTCGCGGACAGCGCAAACAACCCGACGACGAGCAGCGCGATTCCGATCCGTGACGGTACGTTCATCGCTGCGCCACGAACGCGATGCGATTACTGGCCGGGCTGACCGCGATGCGGGTGATCTGTGTGATGCCGTGACCTGAAAAATCCGCGAGCTCGCGCCATTCACGGTCGTCACCGGGACGGCGCAAATAGAGTTTGGATCCGCGGCCCATGATCAGCTGTCCGTCCGGCAACCACGCATAGTCCTCTGCGGGGCGCAGCAACGGCGCCAGCTCCGCCACGTCGCCGCTCTCAAGGTCGACTTCGACAATGTGCCAATCGTTTTCGGCAGCCTTGTGCACGACCGAGACCGTGCCTTTGCCGGGCACCCGATGCAGCGCGCGGCCAATCGACGACAGCAGGCTGCGCGGCTCGCCGGTGCGCACGTCCGCGGTCGCGAGCGTCGGGGGTTCACCCAGAATGAACATCGCGACGCGGTGTTCGTCGACCCACGCCTGATAGCCGACGGGTTCGATATCGGCGAGCAACAATTCAGGATTTTCTCCGTCGCCGTCGAAGCGCCACAGGCGCTGGACCCCATCTGCTTCGACGCGGACGACCGTGAACGTGCCGTCCGCGTGCGGCGTCGGCGAGAATTCGCTCTCGTCCGTTCGCGTCACACGATAACTACGCCCCCGGTCGAACTCGTGCCGCCACACGTCGGCCTGCCCGTTGGCGTCAATGGACGTGTACAGAAATGCACTGCCGTCAGGGAGGAAAAACGGCTGGTTGTCGTAACCAGGCCGGTCGGTCGCATTGCTGGGGGCCCCCACGCGCATGCGCCGACCGCTGTCGAGCAGTTCCGCGACCCAGATATCGGTTTCGCTCGGGCTCGCGACCATTGCTTCGGGCGCGAGTTCATTGTCGGCGGGCGCGCACGCGGTGAGCGCGAGGGCGAGCGCAATCATCGCGATACGTGCGGTCACAGGTCCAGTACCCAGAGCTGATCGCATCGCGACGAATGCGGCTCGCGTGCGGCTCGCTTGAATCCGTACCGCTCGTACATCGCAATCGCTTCTTTCAACACGCTTGCAGTCTCCAGTTCAACCCGTACATGGCCATCGTCACGCGCGGCGGCGAGCGCGGTCTCGAGCAATCGCCGCCCCCAACCTTGTCCGCGCAGGCGTCGATCGACATACATTTTGCGGAGTTCAACGACCCCGTCCCGGACAGGGTACAACGCGCACGAGCCGACGACTGCCCCATCGTCGTCGAGTACCCAGAAACGGCCCGCCCGGTAACTCGCGCCGATGTCTTCGAGGTCGGCGTCTGTGCCTTGCGGGTCGATTGGCAGGCCGTATTCCCCAAGAATGTTGAAAATGAG
>CAYXYM010000121.1:0-3992 GCA_964469285.1 uncultured Gammaproteobacteria bacterium
CAGGTAACCGGGCTACGCGGGCTGCCATCGACCACCTGCGGTCGAATCGAAATCACGCCGTCGTACCCGTGCCCGATTGAACGCGTCTGCACGTGCAGTGCGCCTCCCGCGACTTCGATCGACGCAATATACGTGCCGATCAGCTTGTCGGGGGGCGGCAAGCCCGCCTCTGCGTTATTGCGCGGAAACCGGCCGTGCTCGCGATAATAGCCGACAATTTGCGGCTTAAGCGCAGCGGTGACTTCGTCGATTTCCACCATTTTTGCGCGCGTGACCTTGGGAATCATGTTCGGCAACGCCATCGTGGCGAGGATGCCGATGATGGCGATCACAATCATCAACTCAATCAGCGTGAACCCTTTTTCGTTCATGATTAACCCATCCCCGTGATAAAACCAACGTTACCCAGTTTGAATATGGGAAGGTAAATTGCGATGACAATCGCGCCGACGACCACGCCGGCGATCATGATGAACACCCCGCTGCCTTGCTCGACGAGCACCTGGATATCCGCCCACAAAAGATCGCCCGCAACATCGGTCTGCCAAGCGAGCTCCCGTTCCAGGTCGTCGCCATCGCGTGCAAGCGCGAGCCCCAGCATCTCGGGCGGATCGTCCGGAAGCGCGCCGCCCGCAGCCGCGTTGAGTGCAGCGCGGCTCGGCAGCCCGCCCGCGTACAGGCAGTCCGCGACGAGGACCAGCGCCAGATGGTTCACCCGTGCCGCACTTCTCCGAAACGTCGGCCACCGCGACCAATGAGCGGGCAGCGGGGAGAGTGTTTGGACCGAGCGTCGTACGTCCCGGGAGAACTTCGCCCATGCAATCGCCGGGATTACCAGCACCAAAACCAACAGGTAGCCGACGATCCCTCCCGCGTTGTAGAAGACCACGCGTGTGAGCCAAGGCATACGTATGGCGCCGAATGCGGTGTCGCCCGCCCCAAACACGTTGGCGACAAACGGCGCAATGAACTGGTTGCCGATGATGACGACTGCCAGCACGACGACGCCGACCGCTAGCAGGTAGGTGTACCGCGACCCCATTTCACGGTCGACACGGTATTGGAGCGGCACCAGGCGCGTTGAGTGTCTAGCAAGCCGCACCATTGATTTAAGCGCGTCCGCGCCACTCGCCTTCGCGAGCGAAATAATCGTTTCGAACGCGGTATGCGAACGCCCCCGGATTTCCGAAGCGGGCGCCTTGAGCGCCAATAGTAATGCGTCGAGCCGTGTTCGCATCGCGTCGGGAAGGCGCGGTCGAAGTTTGTCCGCGGCAGTTTCGATATCCGACCCGGCTTCCACGGATGTCGCAAGTTGCCGCAATAGCAGCGCGCCGAGAGTGACCTCGGAAAAGGACGTTTTCATCGGATACTCCTGAGGGTACAAATCGGATGGGCAAAAGGAAGGCGCGCGGAAGAACCCGCAGTTGACCTGACCAGCTCGAGAATGCCCGACCCAGGCATCGCCCCTCCCTGCCGCAATGGACTGCGGCCCGGAAACAGTATCAGGCTTCCTGGATTTCTGCAGCCTCTACGGTGTTCTGCATCAAGGTCGCCACGGTCATCGGGCCCACGCCGCCTGGGACCGGCGTAATCCACGCCGCGCGGCGCGCCGCCGTGTCGAATTCGATGTCGCCGACGAGCTTGCCATCGGGCTTGCGCGTGATGCCGACGTCGACAACCGTCGCGCCTTCCTTGATCCACTCGCTGTTCACGAGGCCCGGCTTGCCGACCGCGACCACGAGGATGTCCGCGCTGCGCACGTACGGCTCGAGGTCACCGCTGAAGCGGTGGCAGTTCGTGGTGGTCGCGCCCGCGAGCAGCAGCTCGAGCATCATCGGCCGCCCGACCACGTTCGATGCGCCGATGACCACCGCGTGACGGCCCTTGAAGGTCTCGCCGTTCTCCTCGAGCAGCGTCATCACGCCGCGCGGCGTGCATGGGCGCAGTACCGGCATGCGCTGCGCGAGACGGCCGAGGTTGTAGGGATGGAAGCCGTCGACGTCCTTGTCGGCGCGGATGCGCTCGATGATGGTCGGCGGATCGATCTGCTTCGGCAACGGCAGCTGGACGAGGATGCCGTGAATCGCGGGGTCGTCGTTCAGGCGGTCAATCAACGCAAGAAGTTCGTCCTGCGTCGTGGATGCCGCGAGGTCGTACGCGGTCGAATCGATGCCGACCTGCACGCACGCCTTGCGCTTGTTCCTGACATAGACCTCGGATGCCGGGTCGTCACCGACGAGGACCACCGCGAGGCCGGGTGCCGGCTTGCCGGCAGCAGTGCGCAAGCGCACTTGCTCGGCCACTCGCGTCTGCAGACGCTCTGCGCAGGCTTTGCCATCGAGGAGTTGTGCCGTCATCGGCGCATTATATATTCAACCTCGGCGCCAAGTGGTTCCATTGGCGCCGTCTTCGAGTGTGATGCCGGCCGCCTCGAGTTCGTCGCGAAGGCGATCGGATTCGGCAAAGTCCTTCGCTTTGCGCGCGGCGGTGCGCTGCTCGATCAGCGCCTCGATGGCGTTGTCATCGAGGCCGCCAGCTGCGCCCTGACCACGCAAAACCACATCCGGGTCGTCCTGCAGGAAGCCGATATGGCCGCCGAGCTCGCGCATCAGCGCGACGTGCGCGGCCGCAGCGGCAGGATCGTCGTCGCGCAGTCGGTTCACTTCGCGCGCAAGGTCGAACAGCACCGCGAACGCGTCGGGGGTGTTGAAATCGTCGTCCATTGCGGCGTTGAAGCGGGCTGAAAAGCCATTATCGCGGCGCGAAGGCGCCGCTCCCACATTTACATTTACTCCCCGCATAGCGGTATACAGCCGCGTGAGCGCCGCGCGCGCGGCGTCGAGCGACGCGTCGGAGTAATTAACCGGACTGCGGTAATGGCTGAGCAGGATGAACGCGCGGATTTCTTCGCCGCGGTATCGCTTGAGGACGTCGCGGATGGTGAAAAAGTTGCCGAGTGATTTCGACATCTTCTCGTTGTCGACGTTCAAGAAGCCGTTGTGCATCCAGGTCGTCGCGAACGGCGCACCGGTCGCGCCCTCGGATTGCGCGATTTCATTCTCGTGGTGCGGAAATTTCAGGTCGACGCCGCCGCCGTGGATGTCGAACGTGTCACCGAGTGAGTCGGTCGCCATCGCCGAGCACTCGATGTGCCAGCCCGGCCTGCCCTGACCCCACGGTGATTCCCACGCGGGCTCGCCGGGTTTCGCGGCTTTCCACAACACGAAATCCAGCGGATCGGTTTTCGCCTCGTTCACATCCACGCGTGCGCCCGAGCGCAAGTCTTCGACTTTCTTGCCGGACAACTTGCCGTAGCCGTCGAAGGTCGACACGTCGTAGTACACGTCGCCGTTGTCGGCCGCGTACGCGTGCCCTTTTTTAATCAAGGTCTCGATCATGCCGAGAATCGCCGGCATCGAGCGCGTCGCACGCGGCTCGGCGTCCGGACGGAGAATCGCGAGCCGGTCGAAGTCCTCGTTCATCGCTTCGATGAAGCGCTCGCTGAGCGCGGTGAACGACTCGCCGACTTCGTTCGCGCGATTGATGATCTTGTCATCGATGTCGGTCGTGTTGCGCACGTAGGTGACTTCGTAGCCTGCGACGCGCAGCCAACGGGAAACCATGTCGAACACGACCGCCATGCGCGCGTGGCCGACATGGCAGAAGTCGTAGACGGTGATGCCGCAGACATACAGGCGAACCTTGCCGGGCTCGAGGGTTTCAAGCGGGGCTTTCTTGCCGGTGAGCGTGTTATAAATTTGGAGCATTGGTGCTTATTCCTTTTTCGCGACGCCGAGAGCGTCGCTCCCACCTGAACTTGCCAAACTTGTTGCAAGATTCAGTCGCCGTCGGATACGCGAAGGAGTCAGCAGCGCGAAGACGCCGGCGAGGTCGGGCCCGTCGAGGCGGCCGGTCAAGGCGGCGCGTAGCGGCTTGAACAGCGACGGCCCTTTCGCGCCCGTGGCGGCTTTTACCTTGGAAAGCCATGCGCC
>CAYXYM010000122.1:0-9946 GCA_964469285.1 uncultured Gammaproteobacteria bacterium
GCGCGGCTGCTTGACGGCAAGTTCGGTGTCGGCGAGGAATCGCTCGAAGTGCGCTTATTCGACGAAGCGGAGATTCCGTGGGATGACCTCGCATTCCGGAGCGTGACCGCCGCGCTGCGGCACTTCGTCGAGGATCGCGCCTCGGGTGTCTTCACCACGCACCACGTCGATCTTCGCTAGCGGTGGGTGGAATGCCCCGCGGCCGCTACGGGCTGCGCACCTCGAGCCGTTCGCTGTCAGTCCTTAAAATCCACGGGTGGCCTCCGGGAACCCGACTCACTTTCGAGGTGCGAGCCACGCTACGCGGCTTCGCGGCATGCTCGCTACACCGTCGCTTGGGTGCTATGGGTGGCATATCCATAGTCGGGCCACCGTCACAAGGTGTTAAAATTCGCCGAGCAATGGGGAGCGCGTCATGACCTTCGTCGTCACTGAAAACTGCATCAAATGCCGCCTCACGGACTGTGTGGAGGTTTGCCCGGTCGACTGCTTCCATGCAGGCCCCAATTTCCTTGTCATCGACCCCGACGAGTGCATCGACTGCACGCTGTGCGAGCCGGAATGCCCGGTGAACGCGATCTACGGCGAGGATGACCTGCCGGCGGACCAACAGCATTTCCTCGCGCTGAACGCCGAACTCGCGAAGGAGTGGCCGGTGCTCACCGAGCAAGAGCCGGCGCCGCCTGACGCCGACGAGTGGGACGGCAAACCGAACAAGCTCGCCTTGCTGGAGCGCTGAGTGCACGCGCTCCCGCCCTGGGAGAGCGCGCTCGACGCCATCGCGGCACGCTGCGCCGACCTGCTCGGAGCGCGACCGCTCGCTGACCTTTCCGATGTCCTCGTCATCGCCCCGGGTTTGCACGCGGGCGCTGCGCTGCGCGCAAAAATCCGCACGCTAAGCGGTCGCGACGCATTCATCGCACCCGCGTGCCACACCGTCGCCTCGCTCGCGGGGACGCTGTCGGGCGCGCGTCGGATTCGCGAACAGCGCGCACGCCTTCTGTTGCTCGACGCATTGCGCCGCCATCCAGCCATCGCGGCCGGTAACGACCTCTGGACGCTCGTCGAGGCATTGCTATCGCTGTTCCGCGAACTCGACGACCAGCAGGCGACGCTGCCCGCCGATGCCGACGATCTCGCTGCGCGGCTGCGTGTCGCGTACGGTGACGGCGCACCCGAGGTGCCGTTGCGGCGCGAAGCGCAACTCGTTACGACGCTGTGGCGCGCGTGGGTCGATGGTCAGGGTGACACGCCTTGGACCGGGGACGCCGCAGTCGCGGCCGAGGCGCTCGCGCAGTGGCGTGCGGGTGGCGGCGCAGTATTGTTCGTCGCCGGCCTCGACCGGATACCACCAGTGCTCGCGCCGACGCTAGACCGCGCCGTGGAAGATGGCTGGGCGACTGTCTGGCTAGGCGGCCCGTGCGCCATGGACGCGACGCCACCCGATGCCGTGCACGCGTTGGCCACGGCGGCGCTCCCGCCGGCCCCAGGGCACTACGCCGAACGCGCACAGACGCTGCACGCCGCGTATCCGTCGCCACCGGACGCCGATGCCTGGGCGGTACTGGCCGCCGACAACCCGGAACACGAGGCGCGCGCCGTCGACCTCCAGGTGCGCCTCTGGTGGTTGGCCGGCCATCGTCGCATTGCGCTCGTGACCGAGGACCGGAAGCTCGCGCGCCGCGTGCGCGCGTTGCTCGCGCGCGCCGGCATCCCGCTCGCGGACACGGTGGGCTGGGCGTTGTCGACGACGAGCGCCGCGGCATCGCTCGAGCGCTGGCTTGAGGCGGTTGAGGAGGAATTCCGCGCGAGCCCCCTGCTCGACGTTCTGAAGTCGCCGTTCTGCGCGCTCGATGCCGACCGCGCGGCGCAATTGCAGGACGCGTGGTTGTTCGACGAGGGTATCGTGCGAAACGAACAGACTGCGCGTGGGCTTGCTGCGTACCGTAATGCGATTCGTCGGCGCCACGCGCGCTTGCCGGATGCTTGGGGTGCCACAGTCGCCGAGCGACTGCTCGCGCTGGTCGACCGCGTCGAGCACGCTGCGGCGCCGCTGCAGCGCTACGCACTCGGCACGCGTGGCGTCGCGCCGGAAGAGTTGATGGCGGCAGTGCGTGAGAGTCTCGCGCGCGCGGGCCTGGCGACGGGCTTTGCCGGCGACGCCGCTGGCCAGCGCGTGCTCGAGGAAATCGACTCGATGACGTCCGCCGCTGCCGGCGCGGAAACGACGATGACCTGGCGAGAGTGGCGTGCGTGGCTCGCACGCACGCTCGAGCACGCGACCTATCGCGTCGCCGGCAGCGGCGACGGCGTGCAACTCATGTCGCTCGCCGCCGCTGCAGACGGCGAGTTCGACGCGCTCGTGATTGCGGGCGCAGACGACGACCACATGCCTGGCCGCGCGGTCGCGCATCCGTTCTTCAATGACGGCGTACGCGCCGACCTCGGCCTTGAAACTTGGGTCGACGCGCGCGCGTTGCGCGCATGGCAGTTCCGGCGCGCGCTCGCGCTCGCGCCGCGGCGGCTCGTCACGTGGTGCAGTGAGGACATGCAGGCGCGGCGCCTGCCGAGCCCGTGGCTCGCCGCGATGCAAACCGTCGCAGAACTCGCGTGGGACGCCCTGCCGGCGCCGCAGTCGCTGGCCGCGCTCGCGCGCAACGATCACGCGCTCGTGCGCACGCATGATGACTTCCCGGCGCCCACGACTTCGACGCGCCCCGCGCCGCTGCCGGGGCGTATCCCGCTGCGCTGGAGCGCGACCGCGCACCAGGAATTGATCGACTGCCCCTACCGCTGGTTTGCCGCGCGCCGCCTGCAACTGCAAGCGCCCGACCGCGTGCGCGAAGCGATGACCAAACAGGACTTCGGCAAACTCGTGCACCGCTGCCTGCAGGCTTTCCACACGGACTTGCCGCGGCTACCCGGACCGTTTGGCGCCATCGTGACCGCGCAGAATCGTGACGACGCTGAACGCCTGCTGCGCGAAATTGGGGTCGCGGTGTTCGCGGCGGAGGCGCCCGACGATTTCATCGCGCGCACCTGGCTCGCCGCGTGGACCGACGCGGTGCCCCCGCTGGTCGGTTTCGAGATCGAACGCGCGGCCGCCGGCTGGCGCGTGGTCGGTGGCGAGCACAAGTTCGAGAGAGAAATTGGCGCCGTCACCCTGCACGGCCGCATCGACCGGCTTGAGCAGAACGAAAAGGATCGTGCGGTCATCGACTATAAAACAGGCGCCATCGCGAGCCGGCGCGCAGTCGCCGACGGCGAAAACGTACAGCTCACCACATATGCACTCGCGGTCGACGACGTGCGGGAACTTTACTTCGTCGGACTCGACGGCGCCGCAACCGGTCTCCCGGGCGGCCGCGCGTCGCGCCCCGTCGACGAATTGCTCACGCTCGCCGCCGCCCGCATCGAGGCGCTTGCCGATGCAATGCAACACGGCGCGATGCTACCCGCGAACGGCGACGCCGCCGCGTGTCGGTATTGCGCCTACGACGGCCTGTGCCGCGTCGGCACCTGGGACGAAGAATGAACGCGCTCGTCGCCGCCGATCCCTCACGCAGCGCGAGCGTTCTGGCCTCGGCCGGCACCGGCAAAACCTGGCTGCTCGTGACGCGAACCGTGCGCCTGTTGCTCGCAGGCATGGAACCGGGCGGCATCCTCGCAGTGACGTTCACCAACCGTGCCGCCGGCGAGATGCTGGTCCGCCTGCGCGAGCGCTGCAAGGCGTTCGCGGTCGCATCGGACGACGATCTGGACGGCCTGCTGCGCGAAATCGCTGTCACACCCGACGACGCGTCGCGCGCAAGCGCACGGGCGTTGTACGACGTGCTGTTGACCACGCCGTGGCCGCCGCGCGTCATGACGTTCCATGCGTTCTGCCAGGACTTGCTTGCGCGCTTCCCACTCGAAGCGGGGGTTGCACCCGGCTTCGAGCTCCTCGCGAACGAACGCGAGCTACAAGACGCCGCATGGGACGCGCTCGTCGCGGAATGCGCGCACGGCGGCGCGGTTGCCGAAGCACTCGCGTGGCTCGCCGGCAAAGCGGGTAACCTCGACGGCGCGCGCCGCTGGCTGCGGCATTTCATGCTGCAACGCGCCGATTGGTGGGCATGGACCGACGGCGCTGACGACCCGCTCGCGTTTGCGCTCGATGAATGCCGCCGCGCCACCGGCCACGCGAGCGACGAGGGGGACGACCTGTTCGCGCCGCGGCTACGCAGCCGCGTCGGGCGTTTGTGTGCGCTCGTCGGCAAGGCGCCGAGCCACCACGTGAAGGTACCGCTGTTGGTGTTGACGACGCTGCTTGCGGACCCCAAGACCTCGGCCGTCGACCTCTGCGCGGCACTGCCGGAGTTCCTGTTCACGAAAGCCGGTAACGAACGCCGGAAGTCACTCGCGAACAAGGCGGCGATGATCGATCACGGAGACGAGATCGAAGCGCTGCACGAAGAACTCGCGGGCACGCTGTCCGACTGGGCGCTGGCTGCGCTGAACCGTCGGTGGTTCACCGCGGGCAACGCCCTGCTCGCGCACTACCAGCGGCTGAAGACCGAGGCGCGCGTCCTCGAGTTTTCCGACCTCGAGTGGCGGGCGTGCCGGCTGCTCACAGGCAGCGATTCCGCGCACTGGGTTCAGTACCGACTCGATCAACGCATCGATCACCTGCTCGTC
The DNA here is from genome assembly GCA_964469285.1 of uncultured Gammaproteobacteria bacterium. Taxonomy (GTDB): domain Bacteria; phylum Pseudomonadota; class Gammaproteobacteria; order Natronospirales; family JAIVGZ01; genus JAIVGZ01. Next base: position 4,678 of record CAYXYM010000122.1, read on the forward strand.
GATGAGTTCCAGGACACGAGCCCGACGCAGTGGCACATGCTGCGGCCGTTGCTCGATGAGATTGCTGCTGGCGACGCCGGCCGGGCGCGTAGCGCGTTCATTGTCGGCGATGAGAAACAGTCGATTTACGGCTTTCGGCGCGCCGACCCGCGCCTGCTTGGCACCGCGTCCGCATTGCTCGCAGAGCGCCTTGGCGCAGCCCCGGTTGCGCTTGCGGGATCGCGCCGCTCCGCGAGCGCAGTGATGGACTACGTGAACGCGGTGTTCGGCTTCACGCACGAGACCCACCATCCGGCGCGTGCGGGTCGCGTCGAATGGCTCGCCGTGCCCGATGCCGAACGCGTCGAATCGGTTTCCAGCGAAGGCCTACGCGACCCGCTCACCACACCACGCAGCCCCGGCGAGGAATTGCGCGGACTCGAAGAGGCGCGCGTGATTGCTGCGCGCATCAAGACGCTGATCGAGCAGCGCACCGTCGTCGACGGCGAGCAAGGTCCACGCGCTGCAAGTTGGGATGACGTAATGGTGCTCGTGCGCAAGCGAACCCGACTCCCCGCGCTCGAACTCGAGCTGCGCCGGCACGGGATCCCATATGCGAGCGACAGCCGCGGCATGCTGCTTGAACGACCGGAAATCGGTGACCTGATGGCGTTGCTCGAATTCCTCGCGGCACCGTGGCACAACCTGCGTCTTGCGCGGCTACTGAAATCACCGTTGTTCGGCTGCAGCGACGACGAGCTCCTGCTGTTCGCACCCGACGACCCGGACCGGGCGGTTCGCAGCGACTGGTTTGGACGCTTGATCGAACTCACGGCCGCCGACTGTCCGCCCTCGTTAGCGCGTGCTGCGCGCCTGCTCGGCGGCTGGCGCGCGCGCGCAGACAAGGTGCCGGTCCACGACCTGCTCGATCAAATTTTCGCCGAGGCCGATGTGCTCGCGCGCTATGCGGCCGCGAGCCCCACGCACCAGACCGCGTCGGTGCGAGCGAACTTGCTGCAGTTCCTCGACCTCGCACTCGACGCCGACGCCGGTCGTTACCCGACGCTGCACCGTCTCGTGGAGCGCCTCGAACGCACGCGCGATGCCGATGCGCGCGAACGCGAGTTCGACGACGCGCGTGTGGACTCGAACGACGGCCGTGTGCGCGTGATGACCATCCACGCGGCGAAAGGACTCGAGGCACCGATCGTGTTCGTCGCACAGACCGACCTGGCGGGTGGCCGTGGCGATGGCGTGCGCGCATGGGTTGATTGGCCGCCAGGCGCCGACCGACCGACGCAGATCCTGTTCGCGCGCGAACGCGGACATGACACCGTGTTACGCGCACTGCGTGAACGCGTCGCGGCGCTCGACGATGCGGAATCGCGAAATTTACTGTATGTCGCGCTCACGCGCGCCCGCCAATACCTGTTCGTCTCGGGCGGGGGCGGCGACAGCGGCTGGTACCCGGACCTCCGGGAAGTGTTCGCGGCGCGTGATTATGCACCGTTCGAGTCCGGTGCAACCGACTCGCCAGGCGAAGCGCAGATACCCGACGAAGTATCGGTAGCACCCGCGCTCACGCGCGCAATCCGGGCGATGCCGCCCGCGCCGCCAGTCCGCGCCGCGTTTGACGCGGATGCCGTGCAGTTCGGCGTGCTCGTGCACGCCGCACTCGAATACTTGCAGCTCGGGGAGGCCGCCGCGCGGGCAACGCTCGCGCGCATCTGTGGCCTTGCGCCGTCCGACCCGCTCGTCGAGCGCGCGCTGCATACCGCCACACGCGTATACGCGCACGCGGAGTTCGGCTGGTTGTTCGACCCGGCGCGCGCGCAGCGGGCATGGAACGAGGCGCGTCTGAGCGCGGGGGACGATTACGGCGTGATTGACCGGCTGGTCGTGACGGACCGCGAAGTCTGGGTTGTAGATTACAAGACGGACCGCGGCGGCGCGGTACGGCCGGAGCACCGTGCACAGTTACAGCGCTACGCCGCGCTCGCGCAGGCGCTGTGGCCGAAGCACCGCGTGCGTGCGGCGCTGCTGTTTACGGCGCTGCCGCGGCTTGAGGAGATTGCAGCGCCTTGAGCCGATCGAGCTCGGCAACGAGCTTCGCAGTCTCAAGATAACCGGGAATCAGATTGCCACCCTCGGTGATTAGCGTCGGCGTGCCCGTCACCGGCACCGTCCGTCCGAGTTCGAAGTTCGCAATAATCGGCGTTTCGCAGGCGGGTGCGGTCACGCGCTTGCCGGCCTTTGCGCGCGTCAGCGCATCGTTCCGATCGGCGGAGCACCACACATGGTCCGCTTTCTTCGCGGATTCCGTACCGGGACCATTGCGCGGGTACAGCAGATACCGTACGCGGACACCTTGCGTGAGCAATCCATCGATGTCCTTGTGCATGGTCCGGCAATAACCGCAATCGATGTCCGTGAACACGGTAATCGTATGGCGCGTGTCGCCCGCCGGCTCGAAAATGACCATGCGTGACTCGTCGAGCCCGGCGGCCCACTCGGCGCGCACGTCGCTAAGCCGGTCCTCGGTGAGATTCGCCTGGTTCGCCAAGTCGATCATCTGCCCATTGAGGAGGAAGCGTCCGTCGGCACTGACGTACACGATGCGCGCGCCCACCATCACTTCGTACAGACCCGGTACCGGCGACTCGCGGATGTCCTTGGCTTCAATGCCGGGCAGCTTCGCAGCGAGCTCGGCCCGCGCATCGACAGGAGTTGCGGGTGCACCGGCAACGGCGGCGATAAGAATGAGTTCGATCATTGGGCTCCGAGTCTAGCAGTAATCATCCGCGCGGATGGTGGTCCGCGTGGACTTGTTTGAGACGCTCACGCGCGACGTGCGTGTAGATTTGCGTCGTTGACAGGTCACTGTGTCCCAGCAGCATTTGCACCGCGCGCAAATCCGCGCCATGGTTCAAAAGGTGTGTCGCGAATGCGTGCCGCAGCGTGTGTGGCGACAAGCGCGTCGTAATCCCGGCGACGGCCGCGTACCGCTTGATCAGGTGCCAGAAGGCCTGGCGTGTCATGTAGTCACCTCGCGACGTCGGGAACAGGTAATCAGACACTCGCCCGCGCAAAAGTTCCGGACGCGCTTCGCGAAGGAGACGCTCGAGCCACGCCTGTGCGTCTTCGCCGAGCGGCACCAGTCGCTCGCGGTCGCCCTTGCCGATCACGCGCACGAGCCCCTGCCGCAGGTTCATCTGGTCGAGGCGCAGTTTCACGAGTTCCGTCACTCTGAGCCCGCTCGAGTACAGCACTTCGAGCATCGCGCGGTCCCGGATTCCGAGCGGCTTGTCGGTCGGCGGCGCGTGCAGCAGTCGCTCCACCTCGCCCTCGGTCAGTGATTTCGGCAACGGCCGCCCGAGGCGCGGCATGTCGATCCGCGCGCTTGGGTCGTCGGTGAGCCGGCCCTGTGCGACCTGGTGGCGGAAAAAACGTCGGATGCTCGAGAGCTGGCGCGCGGTCGAACGCGGGCGCGCGCCGCCCTCGACGCGCGCTGCGATGAAGCGCATCAGCTGGTCGCGGGTCGCATCTGTGAGCGCGGTACCGGACGCTGCGAGCCAGCGCGCGAGCCCGGTGAGATCGGCGCGATATGCCGCGAGCGTGTTCTGCGACAACCCGCGCTCGCTCCAGAGTTGGTCGAGAAACTCGTCGATTTCGCGCATGCCGGTATTGTACGCTGCGACCGATGGGCCGGATTCTTTGGGGTGTTTGGGCATTGATGGCGCTGGCGCTCGGCGGGCTCGGCGCCGCCTTGGTCGTCGCCGTGACGCCGGGCCTAAAGCGGCGGCGGCGCATCGCGCGTGCGGTCGCACGTGCGATTTTCCGCGTCACGCGAACCCCGGTTGTCGTCGAGGGCATTGAAAACCTGCCCGCGGGTCCGTGCATCGTGTGCGCGAACCACGCGAGTTACGTGGATGGCGTGCTGATGCAAGCGGTGCTGCCGCCACGGTTCGCCTTCGTCGTGAAGAAGGAAGCCGGCCGCGTCCCGTTCGTCGGCTTGTTGCTGCGGCGCATCGGCACCGAGTTCGTCGCACGCTTCAACGCGCGCGAAGGCGCAGCCGATACGGCGCGCCTCGTGCGTCACAGCGGCGGCGGCAATTCGATGTGTGTGTTCCCCGAAGGCACGTTCCATCCCGAACGCGGGCTACGGCGTTTTCGGATGGGCGCGTTCTACGCAGCGACACGCGGCAATTTGTCAGTCGTCCCTGCCGCGATTTCCGGCACGCGCGAGATGCTGCCCGCCGGCGGGCTGCTGCCGAGGCGTAGCGCGTTACGCGTGAAGTTCTCGGCGCCGCTCGTCTCAACGACGCGCGGGCGCGACGCCGCGCACGCGCTCGCCGACGCCGTGCGTGAGCGCATCATCCTCGACTGCGGCGAGGACTGTGCGCAACAGCTCGACCCGTAAAAAAGGCGCCCGGAGGCGCCTTCTTGTCTACAGGCCAACTTTCATATGCCCTCTCGCAGCGCGCGTTCCATGCGCTGCTGGTTGTTGATGTAATTAATCCACTGCTGGGCGCCGCGCCGGCTTTCCTCGTGCTTTGCGGCCTCGCGCATCGCGCGCAACGCCTCCGATATTTCCTCGCGTTCGTACGCGGCCATGCCGATCATCATCCACGCACGGCCCGGGTTCTTGAGACCGCCCTTGTCGACGGCATTCTGTGAAGCACGCTGCACGCCGGCCCAATTGTCCTCCGTGGCGTGCAGCTGGGCTTCACGGACGTACAACTCGCCGTCATCCGATAGCGCGGCGGCCTTCTGTAACGCGCCGATCGCGCGCTCGTTTTCCTGCGCCATCTGGTACGACTGCGACAACAGTTCCCAGTTCTCTTCCGTCGGCTCGATGATGCCGTCATCCAGGCCGCGTTGCAGGATGCGCGCGGCCGTGTACGGCGCCTCGCGGTACAGGTAATAGCGCACGAGGTTCAGGTGCTTCGACCCTTCCTTCAGTAGGCCCTTCTGGAACGCCATCGAGTAGACCGCGAGCGAATCGTCTTCGCGATTCAACTCCGCCGCGAGCACGCCCGCAAGCTGCTCCCAGTACTCCGGTTTGTCCGGCCACAGCGCAATCAGCTGCGCGAGTATGTTCGCGGCTTCGTCGTATTCGCCAAGTTCGCTGTGGGCCCACAACATGATGCGGTACATGTCTTCGCGCGGTTTGTCCGACGTCTCGATTGCGCGCTCCGCCCACAGTAGCGTGTTCCGGAAGTCCTCCCGCTGCGCATACGCGACCGTCATGATTTGCAGGGAGTCGAAGGTCGGCTTGTCTTCCCAGTAG
>CAYXYM010000123.1:0-3448 GCA_964469285.1 uncultured Gammaproteobacteria bacterium
CGCGACTGTCCGCCGCCAATTCTTGCGTCGCGGCGTGTCACTCGCCGTCATCGGTATCCCGCTCGGCTTGCTCGCCGCCGCGTGGGTCGGGCGCGCGCTGGACGCGCTCCTGTACGGCGTTGCGCCGCATGACCCGGCGACGCTGCTTGGGGTCGCGGCCGGTTTCTTGATGCTTGCGTTGCTCGCGACCTGGGCCCCGGCGCGCCGCTCGTCGCGCGTATCGCCGATGGAGGCGCTGCGCGATGAATGAGTTTCTGACCACGCTACGCGGTCTCGCACGCACTCCGGTACTCAGCAGCGCCGCAGTACTCACAATCGCGCTCGCAATCGGCGGCGCGACGGCGGTGTTCGCGCTGCTCGAATCGGTCGTGTTGCGCGCACTCCCGTACGAGCAACCCGACGAGCTCGTCGCGGTGTGGATTGATTACAGCAGTCGCGCCGAGGAGATGGGCCTCCAGGATCCGAAACGCGAATGGACCAACGTCGATGACTTCACCGACGTGCGCGCGCAGGCGCAGACGCTCGAAGGTTTATCGCTCTGGACGCGCTACTTCCCGAGTTTCCGCACCGGCGATGGCATGCAGCGTATCGAAGCGGCCGGGGTGAGCTGGGATGGCCTCGCGCTGCTTGGCGTGCAGACGGCGGCGGGGCGCCTGTTTGTCGAAGGCGAGGGCGCGGCCGACGCGCCGTGCGCCGTCGTGCTTGGGCACGGCTTTTGGCAGCGGCATTTTGCTGGCGACGCGTCGGTCGTCGGTCGAGACCTATCGTTCACGGGTGAAATCTGTACGGTCGTCGGCGTACTCGAGGCGGGCTTCCGCTTCCCGTTCGTGCCCGGCGCCGAAATCGTATCGCCGGTGCGCAGCGCGGGTAATGATCGTGGCAACGCGTATTTGCGCCAGTTCGGGCGGCTCGCCGACGGCGTGACACTCGAACAGGCGCAAGCCGAGCTCGACACGATTGCAGCGAACCTTCGCGCCGGCTACCCGGATACGAATCGCGGCCTCAACCTGTTCATCGAGCCCATGAAAGACGCGATGAGTCTTGGCGTGCGCGAGCAAATCATGCTGCTGCAGGTCGCCGCGCTGTTCGTGCTCGTCATCGCGACCGCGAATCTCGCGAGCTTGATGGTCGCTCGTGCGATTGGCCGCGCTGGTGAGTTCGGGGTGCGAGCAGCCCTCGGTGCCGGCCGTTGGCAGCGGTTCCGGATACTCTGGATTGAAGGTCTCGCGCTCGGGGCTGTGGGCGCGGGCATCGGCGTGTTGGTGGCTAGCTGGGGCGTCGAGGCGCTCGCGCGCGCGTTCCCGCCGTCGCTCGCTCAGGCCTGGGACATCGGCATCGGCGCAGGCACGATCGCGGTCGCGTTCGCCTTCGCGCTGCTTGCCGGCACCGTCATTGCGGTTGTTTCCTACAGCACGCTCGCGCGCACCGCGATGGCCGGTGCCGCCGCCGGCAAGCTCACGGGCACTCGAGGCGGTGCGCGCATTGCTGCGACGCTGGTGGCATCGAACTTCGCCGTTGCGCTTGCGGTGGCCGTGACCGGGACGCTGCTCCTGCAGAGCTATCAGCGCCTGTCCGCGGTCGACCCCGGTTATCGCACTGACGGTGTGCTCGCGGGAATGATTGCGCTGCCATCCGAGACGTTCTCCCCGAACTACCCGAATGCACAAGCCTTGTTCGGTGCCTATAACCGGCTACTTGAGCATGCACGTGCAATTCCGGGCGTCTCCAGTGCTGGGCTCGCGAGCGCCGTACCGTTAGGCGTGTCGAACAACGATACCGGGGTTCTCATCGAGGGTCACACAACGTCCCGACCCGATGGCCGCGCGCACGTTTGGTTGTCGCGCGTCACGCCTGGCTACCTTGAGACGATGGGTATCCGTATCCGCGAGGGGCGCGCGTTCGAGGACGCCGACCGTCTTGAGGGTCGCAACGCCCTGGTCGTAAACGACGCGTTCGTGCGCGAGTACCTCGGGGGCGCTCGCCGCTCGGCGTTCGGGTGGGCACCGGGGCCGACGACGCGCCGACTTGGTTCGACATCGTCGGCGTCGCGGATGACGTTCGGGCCTTCAATCTCGCGAGCGAGCAGACACCGTCGCTCTACCTGCCTGCATGGGTGTCCGCGTCGCGCGGCATGTACATCACGCTGCGCAGCGACCGCGATTCGGTGGCCGTCGCTGCGGATTTGCGGCGCGCCGTGACAGCGTTTGACCCCGAACTCGCGCTTACCGACGTGCAGAGTATGGGCGAGCGCGTCGACGCGCAGTTGATGGTGCCCCGCACCGTGAGTCGGCTCACGCTGCTGTTCGCGTTGTGCGCATTACTACTCGCCGCTGTCGGGGTGTACGGAACGCTCGCGCAATCCGTGTTGCAGCGGACGCGCGAAATCGGTGTTCGCCGTGCGCTTGGCGCCACCGACGGTGCCGTGTTCTCGATGGTTTTGCGGCAGGCCGGACTCCCAGTGGCGATCGGCCTTGCCGTCGGTATCCCACTCGCCGCGCTGTTCGGCCGTCGGCTCGAATCCATTCTCTACACCGTAGCGGCGACGGACCCGCGCGCGTGGATTACAGCGTTCGCTGCCTTGTTCGTCGTTGCGCTCGTTGCTGCGGTGGTGCCTGGTCGCCGCGCGGTCCGGGTTCAGCCGATGGAGGCGCTGCGCGATGAATAGCGCGTTCAGTCTCGACGTGCGCTACGCCCTGCGGATGCTCGCGAAGAACCCGTTGTTCACGTTGGTCGCGGTTGCGACACTCGCGCTCGGCATCGGCGCGAACGTGGCGATGTTCAGCATCGTGAATTCAACCGTGTTGCAGCCGTTGGCGTACGGTAACGCGGAACGACTCGTGTACGTGCGCGAGACCACACCGGATGGCGACAACTTCAGCGCGTCGCAGCCGAACTATCTCGACTTCCGCGATGGCAGCCGGCGCCTTGATTCGCTCGCGGCATTCCAGGATGTGTCGCTGACGATGACCGACGGCGGCGAACCGCGTCGAATCGACGGGCTGACCGTCACCCATGACTTCTTCGCGACGCTTGGCGTCACACCGCTGCACGGCCGCGGATTCGTCGCCGCCGAGAGCGAGCCCGGCTCCGCGGCGGCGGTCGTCGTACTCGGTCACCAGCTTTGGCGCGAGCGCTTTGGCGCTGCACCGGACGTCGTCGGTCGCGAGGTCACGCTCGAGGGACGCGCGTATCTCGTCGTCGGGGTACTGCCCGCCGACTTTGAATTTATCGGCGCGCAACTATTCGTACCGCTGGCACCGGACCCGGGCGCGGACCGCGGCAATCACTGGCTACGAATGGTCGGCACGCTCGCACAGGGTGCAACCGTCGCCCAAGCGCAGGCGGAACTCGCTGCAATCGCCGCACGTATCGGCGAATCGCACCCTCGGCTCGCGGGCTGGAGCGTGCGCATCGTGCCTTTGGCGGAGGTGGTCGTCGATTCACAGTT
>CAYXYM010000124.1:0-4266 GCA_964469285.1 uncultured Gammaproteobacteria bacterium
CCCGGTAACTGCCGGTCAAGCTGGACGGTCATCCAGGAGTGGAAGGGCATCGCGGCGTCGCCGGGCGACGGGAGCCGCATCAACGTTTGTGCGGGATTGCAGGGACCGATCGGTTCCGAGGTGATGGCGACCCTGAATGAATCGAACGTGTGGCCGATCGCGCGTTTCCGCGTGTTCACGACCGCCGGCAACGCGGGCGTCGGCTGCTCGACCGATGCGTATGCAATCCGCCCGGACGCGTTCGAACTGAGCTCCGTCGAGATCACCGATGACGACTGGCAGACCGCCGGCTCGGCGCGCAGCCTGATTCTGCCCGGCGCGGCCACGACGGACGGCGGGCCAGTGCATGCCGCCGGGCGTCCGTTCCGCATCCAGGTCACGGCCGTCAACAGCCAAGGCCAACCGACGACAAACTACAACAGCGCGCCCCGTGCCGAGGTGCTGAGCCGGCTGCAGCCGACGCCCTGCAACGGCTGCGGCGCACCAGAGGTCACTACGTCCGGTTGGGCGCAGTCGGCGACCGTGCCGGGCGCGGTGCGCACGAATCAGGCGCTCTTTCAGGACGCGGGCTCGCTGCAGATCCGGTTGGTCGACGATCTGTTCAGCGCCGTGGACCAGGTCGACGTCGACCTGGGGCTGCAGCTTCCCGATGCCGGTGTCATCGTCTCGGGCGCGGTGAACATCGGCCGGTTCGTACCGGATAATTTTGTGGTCGCGCCGTCGAGTACGCCGCAGCTTCGCACCCAGGGCATCGACCCCATGACCTGCGCCGGCGACCGCTCGTTCACATACGTCGGCCAGACATTCGGCTACGCGACGCTTCCGTCCGCAACCGTGTCCGCGCGCTCCGCGAGCGGGGCCGTGACGACTGCCTATCAGGGCGACCTCTGGAAATTAAGTGCGGCAAAAGTGCTGCAGGAGTACGACGACAACACCTCGCCTTCAAATGCGGCGACGCTCGACGCAAGCCTGGCACCGCTGATCGCCGGCAACGCCACGCTGATTCCGAACGGCAATGGCACCGGTTCGCTGACCGTGAATACCGCTGACCGGCTCGCGTACGAGCGGGAGCCGCTTGTTCCGGCGGGTGACCCGCTCGAGCTGCCGCCGCCACCCGAGCCGTTCGACGCGTTCATTACGCTCACGATGCGCGTGTTCGACGACGCGGAAACCGGCGTCGTTGGCAATGAACAAATCAATACGGGGACGCCCGGGGTCTTCTCCAACATCGCATTCGACGAGGGCAATGAGTTCCGTTATGGGCGCGCGCGGTTGATCAACAGCGTCGGCTCGGAACTGCTTCCGCTCGAAGTGCCCTACCGCCTGCAGACCTGGCAGGACGTCGGCAACGACATTTCGGCTTGGGTCACGGAAAGCGGGGACAATTGTACGACGCTGCAATCCGGCGACTTCAGCATCCTCAACATCGAGGAGACCGGCGTGGCCGGGCTCGCGCCGGTGATTACCGCGATCACCAGCCCGTCGGCCGCCGGCATTGGTACCCTCACCTTCGGTCCGCAAGCGGCTGCAGTGACCGGCAGCTTCGACGTCTTCGGTGATGGCGTCCCGAGTTACCTCTGGTACAACTGGAACGACGATCCACTCGGCGACGACGAAGGTCCGACGGCGAAAGCCGCGTTCGGCGTGAACGAGGGCAACCCGCGCCGAATCTTCCGCAGCCAGTCGTTCACGCCACGCTCGAACTAAGCGCCGCAGCAAGCGTCGGGTGCAACGTCAGCCCCTCGCGGTCCCGCAGCCCTGACTTGGTCATCGCGCGCAGCGGTTGCGGCTGCACACCCGCAAGCGAGACGTGGATACCGCTTTGGTTGAGCCGGTGTACCGTCGACTCGAGCGCGACGAGTCCGGTGGCGTCGATCGCCGGCACCGCCTCCATCTGGAGCACCACCGTATGCGTCCCGGTGTCAACGCGCGCGAGCGCGCTCATTGCGCGCTCCGCAGCGCCGAAGAACAACGGCCCCGCAATTACGTAGACCCGCACGCCGTCCGGCACCGATGCGGGAGCGATGCTCTCGGCGTCGCGATTTCCGGTGGTGAGCTGCCTAATGTTCGTTACGTCGGACATGCGCTGCATGAACAGCAGCGCCGCAAGCACCACGCCGACGCCGACCGCGAGCACCATGTCGAAAAACACCGTGAGCAAGAAGCACGTCAGCATCACGGCGATGTCGCTCTTAGGCGCCCGCTTAAGGATGCCAACGAAGTGATGACGCTCCGCCATGTTCCACGCAACCCAGAGCAATAGCGCCGCGAGGCCGGCCATCGGCAGCCATGCGAGTAGCGGCGCGAGCGCGAGGACTGCAACGAGCACGAATAGCGCGTGGAAGACCGAGGCGAGTGGCGTACGCGCGCCCGCGCGCACGTTTGCTGCAGAACGCGCGAGCGCCCCGGTTGCGGCGAACCCACCAAAAAACGGCACGATTGCATTACCAAGTCCCTGACCGATCAGCTCCTGGTTCGGTCGATGCTTGGTGCCGCCCATGCTGTCGGTGACGACAGCGCACAATAATGACTCGATTGCGCCCAGCATCGCGATCGCAAACGCGGGCCGTACCAGCGCGCGCACCAGATCGAACGACAGCACGAGCGGCCCGCCGTCGGGTCCCGGGAAATGCCACGGCAACACTGGCGTCGGGAGCGCGCGCGGGATTTCGCCGAACCGCGAGCCAATCGTCGCGAGGTCAAGTCCGCCGACCAACCATGTTGCCGTCGCCGCGGCGACCGTACCGATTGCGATACCGACGAGGTGCGGCGGCAACCAAGAGCGCCGCCGATGCCACCACACGATGGCAACAAGCGTGACGGCGCCGATCGCGAATTCGGCTGGGTTCGCGTCGCCTGCGGCGCCCACGACCGCGACGATGCGCTCAAGGAAGTGCGTAGACGGCTGCTGGAAGACCAACCCGAAAAAGTCTTTCAACTGTAGCGACGCAATCACAACCGCGATGCCGGCCGTGAAACCGGTCGTAACGGGGTGCGGGATGAACTGGATCAGGTTGCCGAGGCGCGCGACCCCCATCGTCATCTGAATCACCCCGGCCATGAACGTCGCGATGAGCAGCCCGCCGAGCCCGAACTGGACGGATATCGGATGAAGGATGATCACGAACGCGGCGGTGGGGCCGGCGACGGAGTAACGCGAGCCGCCGGTCAGCGCGATGATCGTGCCCGCGACGATGGCTGTGTACAGGCCGTGCTGCGGCGCAACGCCGGATGCGATTGCGAGCGCCATCGCGAGCGGCAGGGCAATGATGCCAACGGTAGCGCCCGCCAGTATGTCGGCGCGCAGGTCGTCGAGGCGGTAGCCCCGGCGCAGCGCGTCGACGAGCGTGCTCATTGCTTCTTCAGCTTCCGTGCAAGCGTGTTGCGGCCCCACCCGAGTAGGCGCGCGGCGACGCCGCGCTGACCGCGCGCGTGCTTGAGCGCGGCCTCGATCAGGATTCGCTCACTCATGTCCTGCGCTTTCGTGGCGAGCCCGGTCGCGCCGGCGTCGAACTGTGCGTCTGCCCATTCTGCGAGTCGGCGCTCCCAGTCGGGCGCCATGGCCTGCTCGCGCGCAGCATCGCGCGGACGCAACGCATCGGGCAAATCCTCGAAGTGGATTGCGGCACCGGGCGCCATCACGACGAGCCGCCGGCACAGGTTTTCAAGTTCCCGCACGTTCCCCGGCCACGGCTGCTGGACGAGCCACGCTTCGACGCGCGGTTCGAGTCTTTTGCGCTCGACGCCGAGCTCATCGGCACACGACGCGAGGAAGTGTTCGAGGAGCAGCGGAATGTCGCCCGGTCGCTCACGCAGCGGCGGCAGCGCGAGGTGCACGACATTGAGGCGATGAAACAGGTCGCTGCGGAATCGCCCCTCCGCGACCAGTCGCTCGAGCGGCTGGTGCGTTGCGGCAATCACGCGCGCGTCGACGCGCACCGGCTGATTCCCACCGACGCGGTAGAACTCCTGCTCGGCGAGCACGCGTAGCAGCCGCGTCTGCGCAGCCGGCGGCATGTCGCCGATCTCGTCGAGGAACAGCGTGCCGCCGTCCGCCTGTTCAAAGCGTCCGATGCGCCGCGACTGCGCACCGGTGAACGCGCCACGCTCGTGGCCGAACAGCTCCGACTCGATAAGGTCGGCCGGAATCGCCGCCGCATTCAAGGCAACGAACGGACCTGCCGCACGCGCGCTGTGTCGATGAAACGCGCGTGCGACGAGCTCCTTGCACGTGCCCGTCTCTCCGCTCAGCAGCACCGCGACGTC
>CAYXYM010000125.1:0-2862 GCA_964469285.1 uncultured Gammaproteobacteria bacterium
ACCTGCTCGAGCTTGTCGATGCCCTCTTGCAGAGATTCGCCGGTGCGAAATACCGCCGCGTGGTTTTGCATGACACGCTGCATGTCGAGCCGAATTTGGGCGGTCGGCAGCGAACCCTTCGCATGACGCAGCTTGTCGAGGCGCGCGACGGCCCCGTCGCCGGCGCCGGGCGCGAACGAGCGCGATCGGGAACCCGGTTTGATCAGAGTGCCGCAACGCTGCGCAGCCGCACGCCCGAACACGACGAGATCGATGAGCGAGTTCGAGCCGAGTCGATTCGCGCCGTGCACGGAGACGCAACCGGCCTCGCCGATGGCCATGAGACCCGGAACGACATAGAGCTCGCCACGGCCGTTCTTCGCGACGACTTCGCCGTGATAGTTCGTCGGCACGCCGCCCATGTTGTAGTGCACCGTCGGCAGGATCGGAATCGGCGCCTTCGTAATATCGACGCCGGCGAAGATCCGCGCGGTTTCGGCGATGCCCGGTAGTCTCTCCTCGATGACATCCGTGCCGAGATGCTCGAGATGCAGGTGGACGTGATCCTTGTGCGGGCCGACGCCGCGGCCCTCGCGAATCTCGATCGTGATCGAGCGACTCACCACGTCGCGCGAGGCGAGATCTTTCGCGTTCGGCGCATAGCGTTCCATGAAGCGCTCGCCTTCGGAATTGGTCAGATAACCGCCTTCGCCCCGCGAGCCTTCGGTGATCAGCATGCCCGCGCCGTAAACACCGGTCGGGTGAAACTGCACGAACTCGAGATCCTGCAGCGGTAAGCCGGCCCGCAGCACCATCGCATTGCCGTCGCCCGTGCAGATGTGCGCCGAAGTGCACGAGAAGTAGGCGCGCCCGTAGCCGCCGGTCGCGAGGATCACCATCTGCGCGCGGAAGCGATGCAAGCGCCCGTCCGCGAGATCGATTGCAACCACGCCGCGGCACGCGCCGTCTTCGATGATCAGATCGATCGCGAAATACTCGATGCAGAACTCCGCGTCGTGCTTGAGCGATTGCTGATACAGCGTATGCAGCATTGCGTGACCGGTACGATCCGCGGCCGCGCACGTGCGTTGTGCCGTGCCTTCGCCGTAGCGCGTCGTCATGCCGCCGAATGGGCGTTGGTAGATACGCCCATCCTCGGTGCGCGAGAACGGCACGCCGTAGTGTTCCAGCTCGATCACGGAAGCCGGCGCTTCCTTGCACATATACTCGATCGCGTCCTGATCGCCGAGCCAATCGGAGCCCTTGACCGTGTCGTACATGTGCCAGCGCCAGTCGTCCTCGCCCATATTGCCGAGCGCGGCGCTCATGCCGCCCTGTGCCGCGACCGTGTGCGAGCGCGTCGGGAACACTTTTGTCACACACGCAGTCTTGAGCCCTTGCTCCGCGAGTCCAAATGTCGCGCGCAGCCCCGCGCCGCCAGCGCCAACGACCACAACGTCATATTGGTGTTCGATGATGTTGTAAGCGGCCACTCAGGCTCCCAGGCCAATGCGCAATACGGCGTAGACGGCGGCGACGCCGAGTCCGAGGTGCGCAAACGTCAGGATGATGAGTGTCGCGCGTTTCGTCGGCGCGTGGTGGAGGTAATCCTCAACGACGACCTGCAGCCCGAGCATCGAGTGCCAGAACAGCGCGACGAGTGCGACGACGAGAAACACCGCGTTCAATGGACGTGCTACCCACGCGGTGAACTCAGCGTGCGACGCACCGGTGAGCGACACAACTGACCAGACGAGCCAGCCCAGCAGCGGCACCAGCGCAACAGCCGTGAGGCGCTGCGCCAAAAAATGGCGTGTCCCGTCGTGTCGACTCACGCGAACACCCACAACGCGGCAGTCGCTGAAAGTGCGAACGCCCAGACCGCCCAGCCGCTCGCGCGCGCCTGCGGCATGTCGAGGCCCATGAGCATGTCCCAGAAAAGATGGCGAATCCCGTTCGCAAGATGTAACGCGAGTGCGAAGGTCCACGCAACCAGAAGTAACAGACCGATCGGGCCCTGCAGGAATTCCTGTAGCGCCACATAGCGCGCGATGCCGTCGGCCGCGGCGAGCAACCAAAAGACGACAAGCAGCAACCCGGCCGAAAGTGCGATACCCGTCACACGATGCAGAATCGACAGCGTCATCGTCAGCGTCCAGCCATAAATCTGGAGATGCGGCGACAACGGGCGCTCGGCCGGTGAATTCATCGCGAAACTATACCGTTTCAGCCCGCGCCCGGTCCAGCCGTCCTTGCTATGATGGCAGCCATGAGTACCGTAATGACCGTCCGCGTCCCGCTCAAGCATCTCGCGCTGATTAGCGTGACCGGCGAGGAATGCAATGTCTTCCTGCAGGGTCAGCTCAGCAACGACATCCGCGAACTCACTGCGACCCGCGCGCAGCTGTCCAGCCTGAACTCATCGAAGGGACGCGTGCTCGCCGTGCTGCAACTCGTACGCTACGGCACCGGTGTGTTGATGCTCGTGCCTGCGACCCTCGCCGACAGCGTCGCCGAGCACCTGAAAAAGTTTGTCCTACGCTCGAAAGCCAAAGTCGAAGTCGCGGCCGGAATGTCGTGCTTCGGTTTGATCGGTACGCGCGCAAACGACGTACTCGACAAATTTGGTTCGGCCCCCGTAGACCGCGACTGGCAGTCGGTCGCGCCCGACGGTCTCATCGTGTGGCAAACGCTCGGCACCGCAGTGCAGCGCATCATCGTCGCGGGCCCGACGAAGAAAGTCACCGCCGCATACGATTCGCTCGACGATGTGCCCGCGACGGACCTCCACACATGGCGTCTGCACGATCTGCTCGCGGGTCTGCCAGAAATCCTGCCGCCCACGCAAGACAAATTCGTCGCGCAAATGCTGAGGCTCGACGA
>CAYXYM010000126.1:0-6728 GCA_964469285.1 uncultured Gammaproteobacteria bacterium
AGCGGTTCTGTGCGTAGACGCGCAACCCGCAATCCGCGGGTAGCGCGGCGAACAGGATGCTGAGGCACCAGACCATGAAGATTGGCACGCTCGCCGAATACTCGGCCGTAAACAGCGTCGTGATGAAATCGTGTGCGGTCACGAGCAGCACGCCGACCATGGGAAACATTATCCGCCCAAGTTTTGCGACGGTATCGCGCCAGACCGCGAGCACCGCAGCCGTGCTGACTTTAGCAAGCTCACGCATACGCACCATGAGCACGTTGCCGACCGACGAGGTCAGGAATTCGACCAGCGGAATCTGGAGGCACGCAATCGCGTAGATTGCGAACGTCGCGGCGTCGAAATGATACGAGACGAAGTAAAGGTGGAACTGCGATTGCATCATCTCGATCAGCACGGCGACGCTGAACGGGCCGGCGTACGCGGCTTGCCGAACCGCGAGCACCCTGCGCGGCCGGAAGTCAGCGCCGAATTCCCGCGTGACATACACGGCTGCCGCGACGAACCGAGCCGCCGCGAAGGCGACCGCCCAGCCCATGAGCCAGCGCAAGTCTTGGAAAAACAGCACCGGAGCGATGGACAAGGTCGCGCGCAGCACGTCCGAAACTGCGTACGTCACCGACGCCGCCCGGTGCCGCTTGCGCGCGGTCATCACGATCTCGAGCACCGAGGCCATCAGCATGAACAGCAGGTACCAGCCGACATACGGCAGCGTTTCCACGAGCTGCGGGTTATTCATCAGCCGCGCGATGGGCTCGCGGAACAGCCACAAGCCCGCTGCGCACAGCGCGCCCGCTGCGGCAAGCACTACCATCGCATTGAAAACATAGCGCCCGGCTCGTCTCGCGCGCTCGGGAACGAAGTAGAACAAACTCTCAGCCATCCCGAGTTGGGCGAGACCGAACAGCGTCCCGAACACGAGAAACAGCTGCTTATAGGTGCCGAACGTCTCTTGGTCGAACTGCCGAACGAGAACGATCGGGATCGCGAAACACGCCGCGTATCCGAGGATTCGGCCGAGCATAATGATCATCGCCGGCTTGAGTACGGAGATCTGCTCGCTCATGCGCTATGGTCACGCCTGCAGCCCGAGGCGAAATCGAACATTCCCGCGGTCTCGCACGCGAAGGCGGGCTCAAAGAATTCGCCGGCGGCCCCGGCCCCGGACCGCTCCCACAGCAAACGCCGCGGGATACTCAGCGCCGGTGGCGTAGTGCCTTGGCACTGGCATGTGGTGTATGCATAGGCGTATCCGGCATCGCCAACCGCGCGCGCAACCGATGTATCAAAGTCCCCGTTCGGATACGCAAAGTGTTTGACGGGTGCGTTGATTTCACGCTCCAGAACGACGCGCGACGCCTGCAGCTCCGCTGAAAGCGTGTGCCGCGGCTCGTTCGTCAGAAACGGGTGGTTTCGGGTGTGCGAACCGATTGTGACGCCGGCTGCATGCATCTCGCGCACCATCGGCCAGGTCATCGCGCGCAGCGGCGGCGGCGCATCCGCCGGAATCGGCGTTGACAATTCGAGCCTCGCCGCCGTCCGCAACAGCTGGCGTCTGGATCGAGTGGTCAGCAACTCGCGGGTTTTCCTGAGCGCCTCGCGCTCCCCGCGAAGCTGCATCAAACGGTACAACCGGTCGTGGAGCTGGTACGAGCGTGTGCCCACCAGGGCGGTGACGATGAACACCGCGAACGGGATGCCCTTACGCTGCAGCAGCGGAAACGCGTTGCGATACACGTCCTCGTAGCCGTCGTCGAAAGTGATTGTCGCGAGCGGCTTCGCGCGTCGCGACGGCTTCGTCGCTTGCGTCGCTGCCTCATCAAGCGTCGCAAAATCGTATCGACGCGAAAGCCAATCGAGCTGGCGCTCCAGCGTACGCGTGCTCACCAGCATTGCCGGAATCGTGCCGTCGCCGACCTCCTCGCGGTCGGCCACGTCATTGACCACGCGGTGGTAGCCAAGGATGAGCGGACGCGTGCCGTCGCGCCAGCGCGAAACCAATCGGTCGACACCGATGCGATGGGCAGCCGCCGAAATTGTCGCTTTGATTAGGCGACGCGACATGTCTTCAACTGCCGTTTGAGGCCGAACAGACGGTGCGCGACGACGCCCCGTGCGTGCGGCGGATACAAGTGGTGTCGAGTCAACGGGCGTTCCGTAGACGTCCAGTGATACTTGTAGCGCTCGTTACCGTGCAACAGGTCATACTCCGCGGCACCGTCTTCCAGCGCAGTTTTTATTGAGTGCGCAAGAACCAGCAAACCGACGCTATGCTTGGCGTACGCGGGATCAAAGCCGGATTGGTAAAAATAGTATTTTGGGCCGACCCGGAAGCCGTACACGGACGCAACAGGGGCGCCATCGAGCGAGAGGCGGTGCAGCCGCAGCCAGCCGCGCGCCAGGGCAAGCGTGGTGAAGGCGTCATGGAACGTCACCGTCCGGTCGTCATCCAAGCCGTCCGATCCGCCGAGCGTATCGCGCCGCATGCGGTGCAACCGCACCAGATCGGTAAGGAACGCGCGGCGCGTCGACTCATCATCTGCGTGCTCGAATCGAGCGTCGAAGTCTTTTTCCAACTTTCGGAACCGCCGCCGCACGTTATAGCGGTGCGACGAACTTAGCGTCTCGAGGTACCCATCCCAATCGTGCCCGTCGAGCGCAATGTATGGACAGACCTCGACGGTCTCGTCGACGCGGGCCCACCCGGTCCCCGCGAGGCGCTGCGCAAGTCGGCTCGCGGATGACGAATCGCCCGTCGTGTGGCTGAGTTCAAGGCTGTAGCGGCTGTCGGCGAGGTACCGGTGCAGTGCGCGCAGAACGTCGGCTTCGTGATTCGAGCGAACGATGAGGTCGAGGTAATCTGAGCCGGCGGCGCCCGTCCCGAGAAATTCCAGCACTTCGAACGGCTGCAACCGACGCATCGCGCGGCCACGCAGCACGAGGGGTGCGACCGCGACCAGCCGGTCGTCGTCCCGCACGGTCATCACACGCAGCGCGCGTCCGCCACCGAGGACCCGCCACCAGGTGAACAGCCACTCCCACGACAGGAACAGCGGGTCGGCCGAACTGTCGGCAAGGAGGTCGCGCCATTCGACGGCGAGGGCCTCGAATTCGCGGGTGCTGTCAATGGTATGCACGGCGAGCATCAGCAGTACTTCACGAGGTCGGACATCGTGTCCGCCATGTAATCGAGCTGGGTACGCGAAACTTGTTGGTGAATCGGTAGGCCAAGCACATGCTGGCGCATGTAGCGTGAGTCCTCGCCTTCCGATTGGCGTGCTTCCGCGTCACCATAGTTCCAGAATTCGAGCGCCGTGATGCCGCGCTCGTTGAGCGCGCGCGAGAGTCCGTCCTTATCGTGGACGCGCAGCGGCAGGAAAAGTGGGCACGCATCGTCCCCGATGTCATCGGCGAGCACCGCCACCCGCGCGGGGAGGTTTGCGCGCAGGTATAAAA
Source organism: uncultured Gammaproteobacteria bacterium (assembly GCA_964469285.1). Classification (GTDB taxonomy): domain Bacteria; phylum Pseudomonadota; class Gammaproteobacteria; order Natronospirales; family JAIVGZ01; genus JAIVGZ01. The sequence continues at coordinate 3,460 of CAYXYM010000126.1, forward strand.
AGTTCTCCCGTCGCTGACGACGAATCGATTCGGCATCGATGCCGTGCGCAAGTCGTTGGCTCAAGGGCGAAATGGCGAGATCGACCGCGTCGGCATTGAACCCGATGTTGCCAATCAGCTCGCGCTTCACGCGCATCTTGGTGAGTGCGCTCCCTACCCGATGCTTCGCGCGCTGCAACGCTGCGCCCGTGGTCGGTGCAAGCGAGCGTGCCCATTCCACGAGCAGTTCCGCCGTCCGCCCCGCCGTCGACAGCGCGCCGCAGGAACGGAAGCGCAGGTCGTCGAGCGAAGGCAACGGTGCGCCGTTCTCAACCAGGAGTCCGCCGTTCGGCGCGGCAAACGTCTTGTACAGGCAGAAAATCGAGTAGTCGCCGATACTGCCGAGCGGCCGCCCTTGGTAGCGTCCGAACATCGACAGCGCACAGTCCTCAATCAACAGCGTATCGCCGTTGGCACAAAGCGCCTGCAGTTCGCTAAGCGGCTGTGGCCAGCCGAGGTAGTGGATCGAGTAAAGGACGCGCGGCTTGTGCTCGCGGAACAGCCGCTTCAGCACGGCGATATCGGGTCGCCGGTCGCGGCCAATCGGGTAGAAAACGAGGTTTGCACCGGCGGCGCGCATCGCCCAGACCTCGTTGCCGCTGTGGTAGTCGGGGACGAGTACGACATCATCGGCGCGCAGCGGTAACGCGGTGAATAGATGGTAAATCGCATTTGTCGCACGATAGATCCAGCGCGCGCGGGGTGCGTCGAACGGAAATATCGGGGCCGCGCCGGCGCCGTAAAGCAGCGATTGCGGCGGCAGCGTCGGCCAGCCCGGTACGAACTCGGATCGGTTCGGTGTCCGAGTGAGGCTTATCTTAGTAGCGCGCTGATCCACCATTCGCCCTCCATGCGTGAAATGAATGCCCGTCCGGAATTGATCGCGTCGCGGATCTCGGCATTGCGCGCGTGTACCAACATCCAGGAATCGTTCTCGTGGTGGAACACACACCGCTTGCCCGACAGCGCACGGAACAGCATCGGGTCCACCTGCCCGGATACCGCGATAGCCCCGTCCGCAGACGCTTGTTGGAACAGGTGGTCGAGGATTGCATCCACCGTCGTGTCGTCGGCGGCAAGTTGAACGACTTCCGCCATGCCATCGGATTGGAGGTAGTACACGTACCAGCCCAATAAGCGCTTGCCATCCCGCACAATTCGCTTGTGCAGACCGCCGCGCGCGGGGTTCACCGTGAGCGTCTCGAGCATCCAGCTCGCTGTTCCGGCGCTGTAGGTTGGCGTCAGTGACCGGCTCGCGGTGATACGCGGCAGCGATTCGCAAAGCGCATCGCCGTCCATGTCCGCACCATCCGCGGCCGTCGCGGATAGCGCGAACGCGGTGCTCCCGAGATGCGGCGTCAGCGCGTCGACGACGCGGCAACAGGGCTCCAGCACCGCCACCGCGCCAGCCGGTAGTCCACGACGCTTCAGGAACGACAGCACGTACCGAGTCGGCTTTAGCGGGCGCGTCCAGCACAGGCTGTAAATCTGTGACGTGGCGCCGCCCGTCATTTCCCAGAGCTTGCGCGAAATGTCATCGCCTTGGCACATCGCGAGGTCCTGTGGACCCGCGAGGAATGCGCGGACCAGGTGTAATGCGGCGAGGCTCGCGCGGCTCGACGGTTGGACGAGGAAGCTGTGGCTGATTGCAGCCGTAACCGGCTTGCCATTCAGCATCATCGGGCGAGGCACCACGCCAAGGCAGCCGACAATACTGCCGTCTGCTTCCTCGTACACGCGCGACGGCAGGCGCGCGTCACGCCACGGGTGGTCGACAAACACGCGCATCAAGCGTTCGCGCAGGTGATCGCGGTCCTGACAATCCTTCAGGCCCATCACGCGCTCGTAAAGCGCGGCAACCTGCGGCAGGTCGCGATCCTCCATTGCCCGAACGGCGCCCATGCGCTACCCAGCGCCCTGAACAAGCCGCGCGTCGTACGACGCCGACCCGCCCTGGGTATCGACGACGAACGCGGCGATGCGGTTTGCGGTGCTGAACTGCTCGAGATCAAGCTTTTCGAGAGGAATGGAGATGCCGAACTCCGATTCGAGGTGCAGCAGCAAGTTGATGAATGACAACGAGTCGAGCGTACCGGCCGCGAACAGGTCTGCATCGGCCGCCGGCACCAGAATGCCGAGCCGTCGCTCGAAGATGGCTGTGATCCGCTCAACTGGCAGCGCTCTTTCGTGCATCCACGGCCTCCTGTTCAACATCGACTGTCCATGTGTCCCGCAACGCCTTGCGGTCAATCTTCCCTGTTGCGTTCTTGGGCAACTCTGCGTGCGCGCGAAATCGGCTCGGAATCATGTACGCCGGCAGCCAGCGCCCGAGTTCGGCCCGCAATTCCGCTGCGGAAATCGCGGGCTTGTCCGCCGCCACGAAGCTGCAACACAGCGTTGCGCCGTCGAAGCCGGCGCTCGGGACGGCGACGACCACGCTCTCGCGCAGACGCCGCACCGCCGACAATGCCGCCTCGATTTCGCCGAGTTCGATGCGATAACCACGGCTTTTAACCTGCATGTCCTCGCGCCCTGCGAAATACAGCAGACCGTCGGGACCGACGCGGGCGCGATCCCCGGTCTTGTAAAGACGCTCGCCGTCAGCGCCAGCCACGAACGCCTTACGCGTGAGCTCAGGGCTCTGCCAATAACCGGGGCTCAGCCCGACCCCTTTGATGTAGAGATTGCCCGTTGTCCCGCGCGGCGCAGGCTGGCCCTCTTCACCGAGCACGACGAGGTCCTCACCGTCGCATGGCCTGCCAATCGGGATTTCTGCGGTCGGGTCCAACGGGCATGCATCGACCGTGTGGTAACTGCTCGCGATGGTCGCCTCGGTCGGCCCATAGAGGTTGGTAAAGCGCGCGTGTGGCAGACGCTGCATCCAGTACATTAGCGACGGCGTTGGCAGCACCTCGCCGCACCACAGCACGCGGCGCAGTTCCGGAAATGCGCCGCGGTCGATTGCGTCGAACTTCGCCATGTAATTGAGCACCGTCGGCACGGAAAACCACTGCGTGAGGCGCGTACGCTCAATCCATTCGGCAAGACGGTTCGGCATCAAATTGCAATCGGCTGGGACGAGTTGCAGTTCTGCGCCCGCCGCAAACGCACCGAAGATGTCGAACACCGACAGATCAAATGCAAGCGGCGAATGACCGGATACGCGGTCGGTTGCGTCGATACCAAAATGACGCACGGCCCATTCGACGAAAGCGATTACATTGCGGTGC
>CAYXYM010000127.1:0-3392 GCA_964469285.1 uncultured Gammaproteobacteria bacterium
AGGCAGGCACCGTGCAGGTCGATGTCGAGCTGATCGGCGAATTGCCGCGCGGCGCACGGCCCGACCTGTCGGTCGACGGCACCATCGAAATCGAGCGCCTGCCCCAGGTCGTGTACACGGGCCGCCCCGCTTATGGCCAGCCGAACTCGACGGTCACGCTGTTCAAACTCTCAGCCGACGGCGAATCCGCGGTGCGCGTGCCGGTCGAACTCGGCCGGAGCTCGGTGAACGCCATCGAAATCGTGCAGGGCCTTGCGCCCGGCGACCAGGTCATCCTGTCCGACACGTCGGCATGGGACGACCACGACCGGATACGGCTGAACTGACCGCCATGCGCTCGGTCAACGGATTTTTGCTCGGCATCGTCCTCGCGTTCGCGACGGCGCCCGGGTATCACGCCACGCTCGCCGAGGCGTTTGCGGCGCACGCCAACGCCGTGGAAACGGTGGCGATGCGTTATGCGGTCATCACACTGCGTCAAATGGCGCGTTTGCAACCAAAGGGGATGTGCAATGAACACTGCTGCTGATCAGACTGCGAAGTCGCTGATCCAACTCGAAGATCTCAAGAAGGTGTTTTACACCGACGAAGTCGAGACGCATGCGCTCTCGGGCGTCCATTTCGTGATCGAGAAGGGCGACTACGTGTCGATTTCCGGGCCATCGGGCTGCGGCAAGTCGACGCTGCTGTCGATTCTTGGTCTGCTCGACACGCCGAGCGGCGGCCACTACTGGCTGAACGGCACGGCGGTCGAAGAGCTCGACCACTCGCAGCGCGCCCACATCCGCAACCGTGAAATCGGCTTCATCTTCCAGGCGTTCAACCTGATTGGTGACCTCACCGTGTTCGAAAACGTCGAGCTCCCGCTCACGTACCGCACCGGCCTGAATAAGGACGAGCGCAAGCAGCGCGTCATCGAGTCGCTTGAGCGCGTCGGCATGGCACACCGCCTGCGCCACTACCCGTCGCAGTTGTCCGGCGGTCAGCAGCAGCGCGTCGCCGTTGCCCGCGCACTCGTCGGCCGCCCGTCAATCCTGCTCGCGGACGAGCCGACCGGTAACCTCGACTCGAAGAATGGCGAGGCGGTGATGGCGCTTTTGAAGGATCTGCACGACGAGGGCGCGACCATCTGCATGGTGACCCATGATCAGCGCTACGCCGAGCATGCGGACCGCAAGATTCACATGTTCGACGGCCGCGTGGTCGACGAGGAAACGATGCACCGGCTGCGCGCTGAGGAAGACCAGCGCATCGCCGAGCAAGCGAAGCGCGGCCGGCCGTAACCATGTTCTCGGCTCTGCGGCGGCGGCCGGGATACAGCGCGGGCATCGTGCTCACGCTGGGCATCGGTATCGCGCTGAGCGCCGGGATGTTTACGGTGCTCCGCGGCGTCGTGCTGCAGGGTCTGCCGTATCCGGGTGGCGAGCGCGTCGTCGCGGTTACGTCGGAGAATCTGGAAGTCGGCGTCGACGGCGGCAATCTGACGCCGGCCGAAGCGCTCGCGCTCGGCAGCGTCGATGCGTTCGAACACGCCGGCTGGTTTACCTGGGGTGGGCTAACGGTGCTGTCGGACGACGCGCCACGCGAAGTCGGCGCGAACCAGGTCAGCACCGGCTACTTTCGCGTGCTCGGCATACCGCCGATGCTCGGCCGCTGGATTGACGAGCGCGACGCCGAGGCAGGCGTCAGTCATGTCGTTCTGAGCTATACGGAATGGGACCGGTTGACGGGCCGCGACCCCGACGTCATCGGTAAATCGCTCCGGCTCGCCGACGCGACCGCGACGGTGGTCGGCGTGATGCCGCCTGAGTTCACGCACCCGTCGCGAACGGTTGGCATGTGGCACGCGGCACGCGAGGCGAATCTCACCGCGAACCCAGGCGCATTCTTGAATGCCCGCTATGTCAACGCGATCGCGAAACTTGCAGTGGGTGTAACGCCAGCGCAAGCGCACGCGCAACTCGATGCGATGTCCGAGGGCCTCGTGGCCGAGCACGGGCTCACGAGCGCGTGGCGCGCACGCACTGTCAGCTTGCTCGACGAAATCATCTCCGGCGTGCGCGCGGCACTTGTCGGCGTGTTCGTCGTATCGCTCGTCGTGCTGGCGATTGCCTGCGCGAACGCGGGCGGACTGCTCGCTGCGCGTCTCGCCTCGCGCCAACGTGAGCTCGCCGTCATGCAGGCGCTCGGCGCGACGCGCGGCCGCGTCTGGCGCGACGTGTTCGTCGAGATGCTCGTCCTTGGCGGGCTCGCATCGGTGCTTGCAATCGGTGTACTCGCCGCAGGTCTCGATGCATTCAAGTCGCTCGCGGAGGGCATCGTCCCGCTCGCGCGCATGATCAGCATCGACTGGCAGGTGCTCGCGTTTGCGGGCGTGATTGCGATTGTGTGTCCGCTACTGGTCACGCTGCCGTACGCGCTGGGTCGCGACCGCGGGTTCGGCATGCAGCTGCAGGGCGCCGGCAAGGGTGTCACCGGCGGTCGCCGCGGCGTGACAATCCTGCCGGTTGCCGGCCTTGCGCTCGCCACTGCGGCGGTCATCGCGGGCGGTGCGATGCTGTACAGCCTCGATCGCATGCACGCGACCGACCCCGCGTATCGCACGGACGGACTGCACGCGGTTCAAATGTTCAAAGGCGGCGGACCTGACACGTGGCGGTCCTTCGCGGGCGCGGTCGCCGACGAGATGCGCGCTGAGTATGACGTCGTCGACGTGGCGGTCACGACGGCGACGCCGTTATCGTTGATTGGAAGCTTCACGATTGACTTGCAGCTGCCCGAGCGCGAGCTGCCGGAGCCGCTCCAGGCCGGCGTGCGCCGCGTGTCACCGAATTATCTCGAACTGCTCGAGATTCCGCTGCAGCGCGGGCGCACGTTCGCCGACGCTGATGACGCCGCGGCGCCGAAAGTCGCAATCATCAACGAAACGCTCGCGCGCCGCGTGTTCGGCGACGTCGATCCGATCGGCCGCGACATCGCGCTGCCGCTGGGTCGGGACGGTCGCATCGCTTACCGCGTCGTCGGCATCATGGCTGACATCCGCAACGCGGGCCTGCGTAGCCCGCCCGAACCTGAGGTGCTGCTGCCGTTCATGCAGTCTCCTTGGGTCGGCATGACCTTCGTCGTCGACGCGCCGAACGCCGGCGACGACCTCATCGAGCGCCTCCAGCAGGCGATCTGGAAGCACGACCCGCAGGAAGCGACGACGCGCATCTACCGCCTCGAGGATGATTTGGCCACGCAATCCGCGCGCGTCGCGTTCTTCGGGCGGCTCCTCGGTGGCTTTGCGGTCCTCGCCGCACTGCTCGCGGCATTCGGCACGTATTCGGTCATTGCGTTGCTGCAACAGCAGCGCGTACCTGAAATCGGTGTGCGGCTCGCGCTCGGTGCGA
>CAYXYM010000128.1:0-5204 GCA_964469285.1 uncultured Gammaproteobacteria bacterium
CCGGCGTCACGCCGACCGTGTTCATGTTCTGCACCGCGACACCGCCGCGCGACCCGAGCGTCGACCGCGACGGCCTGACTGTCGTGACCGCCGAAGACTTCCGCTGGGCGAAATGCGACTTGAAGACGATTTCGCTGCTTGCGAACGTATTGCTGCGCCAGTACGCGCATGCGCACGATGCGGACGAAGTGGTCCTGCACCGCAATGGACGACTGACTGAGGCATCGATCAGTACGGTCTACCTCGTGCGAGACGGTGGCGTCATCACCCCGCCGCTCGGCACCGAAATCCTTCCGGGCATCACGCGGATCGTCATCCTCGGTCTGTGCAGCGCGTTGCACATCCCCATCGATGAAGCGCCCCTGACCACGGCCGACCTGACCCGCGCAGATGAGGTCCTGATCAGCAGCTCCACCCGCGAAATCGGCGCGGCAGTCCGTGTTGACGGCAAGATGGTCGGCAATGGCAAACCGGGGCCGGTGTTCGCAAAGCTCCGCCAGGAATTCGACCGGCTAGTCAGCGATATTCCTGGGCATTCCTCGTAAGCCGCTAATATTCTTCGTCAATTCCGTCGATATTCTCGGCCAAGTGCCCTTCTCATTCCTGCGACGCGGCCGGATACTCGTCTGAAGATTCGCCTCAGAGGGCTCCGGAATGAACGCACTCGGTCACAACCTGCGGCAGCTACGCACCGCAGCAGCACTCACCCAACCGCAGCTCGCTGAGAAGGCGTCTATCGAGCAGGGCTATCTGTCCAAACTCGAGAATGGGCGCGCGTCCCCGTCGCAAGACGTGCTCGATCGGCTTGCGGCCGCCCTCGACGTCACACCGGAGCAACTGACGGCAGCGATCCCCAACCGCGCAAGTCCACGGATGCTGATCGCCGGCGCCGTATTCGGCGTGCTTGCAGTCACCGTCGGCCTGCTGATGGCCTCAGGCGACGCGCCGCCACGGCCGGCGCTCTCGGCCGACGCGCCATTCAGCCTCGTGGCGGCGCTCGATGCCGCGCCTGAAGGCGTCGAAGTGCGCGCGCTCAACGGAGGCGAACCGGGGCGTATGTTGGCGATTCGTGGCATCGCCGGTGGCGAACGCCACGTCCGAGCGTATCTCGAGGTTCTCGGCCAGTTTGGTCAGGTCCATCTCGTGGAAATCGACCCGCTGCCGTGGTGGCATTTCGGCAGTGTGAACTTCGACATCATGGTGCGCATCCCGGAGGCGCCGCCGTCGGCGTAAAATGCGCGGGTGCGCGCACCCGTCATCAAGCAACTTGGCCGCGTCGACTACCGCGAGACGTGGCAGGCGATGCTGGACTTCACCGCGACGCGCGGCGACGAGACGCTCGACGAAATCTGGTTTCTCGAACACCCGCCGGTGTTCACGCTCGGGCTCGCGGGCAAGACCGAGCACGTGCTGACGCCTGGCGACATTGAAGTCATCCCAATCGATCGCGGCGGCCAGGTCACCTATCACGGGCCCGGCCAACTCGTCGTCTATCCGTTACTCGATCTAAAGCGGCTGAAGCTCGGCGTACGCGCGCTCGTGTGTGCGCTCGAGAAAGCGGTGGTCGACGTGCTCGCCGGCTACGGCATCAATGCGGTGCCGAAGGCCGATGCACCGGGTGTGTACGTCGATGGACGAAAAATCGCAGCACTCGGACTGCGCGTGCGGCGCGGCTGTACGTATCACGGGCTCGCGTTCAACGTCGAGATGGACTTAGAGCCCTTCAAGCGCATCAACCCCTGCGGCTTCGCGGGCCTCGAGACCACGCAGGTCGCGGACCTCGGCGGACCTGCGGATCCGGAGCGCGTCGCGGCCGACCTGCTGCCGCATCTCCTCGAGCGCCTGGGGTACAATTCGCAGCCATGAGAGAGATGCCGAAAAAGCAGCGCGCGGCCGATAAAATGGCCCGAATTCCGATCAAGATCGAGCCGACGGTCACGCCGTTGCGCAAGCCGCAATGGATTCGCGCGAAGTCGCCCGCGACCCCGGAAGTCGCGCGTCTGAAGACTATCCTGCGCGAGAACCACCTGCATACGGTCTGCGAAGAAGCCGCGTGCCCGAACCTCGGCGAGTGCTTTGGCAAAGGCACAGCGACGTTCATGATCATGGGCGACATCTGCACGCGCCGCTGCACGTTCTGCGACGTCGCGCACGGCCGCCCCGACGCCCTCGACGCGGAAGAGCCGATGAACCTCGCGCGCACGGTCGCGCAGATGGGCCTGCGCTACGTCGTCGTGACCTCGGTCGATCGTGACGACCTGCGCGACGGTGGTGCCGGACACTTCGTCGACTGCATACGCGAAATTCGCAAGTTAACGCCGGACACGAAAATCGAAATCCTGGTGCCCGACTTCCGCGGGCGTATGGATGTCGCGTTGAAGCTGATGAGCGACGCGCCGCCCGACGTGTTCAACCACAATCTCGAGACCATCCCGCGCCTGTACAAGCAGGTCCGTCCTGGCTCTGACTACCAGTGGTCGCTGGACCTGCTACGCAAGTTCAAACAGGCGCACCCTGACATCCCGACAAAATCCGGCGTGATGGTCGGCGTCGGCGAGACGATGGATGAAGTCCTAGAGGTCATGCGCGACCTGCGCGCGCACGATTGCGACATGCTCACAATCGGCCAATACCTCCAGCCATCGAAGTTCCATCTGCGGCTCGAGCGCTTCGTCCACCCGGACGAGTTCAAGATGCTCGAGGTCGAGGGCTACAAGATGGGCTTCTCGCACGTGGCAAGCGGCCCCATGGTGCGCTCGTCGTACCACGCGGACCTGATGGCCGAGCAGGTTTTAGCTGAAGCCGCAGTTTAAACAGGTGGGAGCGTCGCTCTCGTGATTATCTGCCGCCACCTGGCGGATTCTCGGGGTCGAAGACCACGTAGCCCGACGTGAATGCGCGGACTGCCGGGTCCGCAGTAATCACCATTCGGCGCTCCATGCCATTCGGCCCTTTCGTCTGTAAGCTGCCGATAATTCCCTCGTCTCGAAACGAGACTTCGAGGCCGTCGCTGTTTCGCATCTGCGGACCCATCTCACTGGGTCGACCTGTAAGTTCAGACCATGCTTGATCTATGCTCGCCGAATCGAAGCCCACCAGGCTTGCGGCACACACACGCTGTCCACACGCAAGCGCCTGGACAATGACCGCACCGCTGCGCACGGATGCCAGCCCGTGAAATTCCTCGAATAAGCGCTGATGGTGTACGGCTGCATTCGGGGACGGCGAGCGCGACAGCGCCGAGACGAGGCGTGAGAATTCGTCACCGGCCAACAACTCCGTTGCGCGGCCCCCGATAAGGGTATCTTTAGCGACGATTAGCGCCTCGAAGTCCCCTTGGGCCTCGTTGAGCGCGTCTTCGAGCGGTAGCGGCTCCGGGAGCCCGGGCCAAAGTGGGGCCGCCGCGACCGCGTCATTAAACGGTTGTGGTGCCGGCGGCTGGGTGGCCTCGACGACGGGTTGAGGCTCGGAAACGCGTTCAAGTTGCGGCTCGACCACCTGCGCCCGTTCGACCGCGTCATATTGCAACGCAAGCGTCGCCGCGACGCCGACAAAGATCCCCAAGACAAAAATCACGAGTTTTCCCATTTTTTATCGCGGCGCTAAGGCGCCGCTCCCACATTTTTTTTCCGTAGGTCATCCAGACGCTCGGGCGTGCCAACGTCGCTCCAATTGCCGTCAAACAGTTCACCGCTGACCTTGCCGCGGTCGCACGCGACGCGCAGCACGGGGGCGAGTGGTCGCTTGCCGGGTGTGAGGTCGGAAAACAGCGCCGGCGAATACACCGCAATCCCCGAGAAAGTCAGTGTTGGAGCGGCGCCTTCGCGCCGCGATTCGTTCGGGTTTAGCACCGCGCCATTTTCCAGCACAAAATCCCCACCCGCGTTGTGTTCCGGATTTGGCACCAGCATCAAATGTGCGAGCCGATCATCGGGCAGCGCGAGGCGCTTGAACGGGTAATCGGTCCACACATCTGCATTCACGACCGCAAACGGCGCATCGCCAAGCAGCGAACGCGCATGCACGATGCCGCCCGCGGTCTCAAGCGCGTCACCCTCGTCCGAGTACGCAATCGATACGCCGTACCGCGCGCCATCGCCGAGGCGTTCCACGATCTTCGACCCGAGCCACGCGAGGTTGATCACGATGTCCGTGATGCCGGCTTCCGCGAGGCGCACGAGATGGCGCTCGATCAGCGCGCGGCCCCCGACTTCGAGCAGCGGCTTCGGTACTTCATCGGTGAGCGGCCGCAATCGTTCGCCGCGGCCGGCGGCAAGCAGCAGCGCGCGCGTCAGCATGTGGCCTCCAGCCATCGCGCAAGCGGCTCGAAGTCGGAATAACGGCTCGCGGCGCGACGCGCGTAGCCGAGTGTGCGCGGGATGTCGGCGAGGTAGCGCGCCTTGCCGTCGCGATGATTCAGCCGCGCGAAAATACCGGCGACTTTCAACTGCCGCTGCAAGCCCATCAGATCGAACCACCGGCGAAACGTCGCAGTGTCGGGGCCGCAATCAATGCCCGCGTCGACCGCAATGCGACGGTACTCATCGAGCCACGCATCGACTTGGTCGTCCGGCCACCCTACGTACGCGTCTCGAAGCAGTGAAACCAGGTCGTAAGTCACCGGCCCACGAACCGCGTCCTGAAAATCGAGCACGCCGGGGTTGTCGCTGTCGACGACCATCAGGTTGCGCGCATGGTAATCGCGGTGGACGAAGACTTGCGGTTGCTCAAGCGCGTGCGCGACGAGTTTATCGTTCACGTTCGACAACCATACGGGTGGTTCGGCGCCGAGATGCCGAGCGAGATACCAGTCCTCGAACAAGGAGAGCTCGAAGCGGAGCAGGCGCTCGTCGTACGCTGGCATATCGGCAGCGATGCCCTGCATGCGCACGAGCGCCGCGAGCGCATCGCCATACAGCGGGGCCGCGCGTTCGGGCTGCACGATGGCGTCGAGGTAGGTCTCGTCGCCGAAGTCCTCGAGCAACAAGAATCCACCGTCGAGGTCAGCATCGATCACTTCAGGTGCGTGTACGCCCGCATCACGCAGCAGCGCCGCGATGCGTACGAACGGTCGGCAGTTTTCGTGCTCGGGCGGTGCGTCCATCAAGATGCGCGTACCGCGCGCGGTGCGGACGCGGAAATAACGGCGGAAACTGGCGTCGGCACTCGCCGCCTCGAGCGCGAACCGGTCATCGATGCGGGCT
>CAYXYM010000129.1:0-7818 GCA_964469285.1 uncultured Gammaproteobacteria bacterium
GGCGCGCAGGCCGCGGTACTCGAGACGGCGCGCGGCGGCTTGCTGCGGCGCGGCCTCGGGGTCGAAACCGCCGACGCGGCATTGATTACCAACATCGCAGCGGACCACATCGGAGATTTCGGTTCCCAGACGATGCAGGAACTGCTCGACATCAAGTGGGTAGTGACGCGCGCGGTGCGCGACGCCGGTCTGCTGGTGCTGAACGCCGACGACCCGGCGCTGGTCGCGCAGGCAGACGACTATCCCGGCCGCATCGCCTGGTTCAGCCTGAATCCCGACGATGCGCGCGCACATTGCCGGCTGCGGGACGGCGCGCTGTACCTCCGCGACGAATGGCTCTGTGTTGCGGCCGATATCCCGCTGACGCTGGGCGGCGTCGCGACGCACAACATTGAGAATGCGTTGGCGGCCGCTGCGGTATGCGACGGTCTCAAGGTCTCGATTGCGGACATCCGTGCCGGGCTGCTGTCGATGGCGTCCGGCGCGAACATCGGCCGCGGCAACCTCTATTCGACCGCGGGTTACCAGGTGCTCGTCGACTTTGCACACAACCCGCGCGCGATGCGAGCGATTGTCACAACAGCGCGTGCGCTGCCCGCGCAGCGGCGATTGCTTGCGTTTTCGCAACCCGGTGATCGGCCCGATGAGCTGATCCGCGAACTCGCGCGCGAAGCGTGGGCACTCGACCCGGACTGTGTGGTCGTGTCGGAACTTACGGTGTATGCGCGCGGGCGCGCGCCTGGCGAGGTGGTCGGCATCATCCGCGACGAGCTGATGCGCTGCGGCGCGCGCGACGAGCAAATCGTGCACACCCAAACCGAGGTCGAGGCCCTCGAGCACGCCCAAGCGTGGTCGCGGCCCGGCGACCTTGTCGTGATGCTGGCGTTGGCAGAAGGCGACGCGGTGCGGGCGCGGCTACAACCCACGGGGTAGCCGCCGACAATGGTGCCAGCTCGAAGGAATTGACATGGTTTTCAGTCTATCGCCCAATGTAGTAGCGGGAATGGGGGTGTAAGGCTGAGCCCATGGGTTGGATGCCGACAAGCGAAAAAATCACACAATTTGCCGCCGAAATGGGTCGGCGAAACGTATTTCGTGCGGCAGCGGGTTACGCAATCGCGGCATCGGTCGTCATGCAGGCTGCTGATATTCTTCTGTCTGCTTTCGGGGCGTCCCCTTGGGTTCTGCAATCGCTGATCCTGCTCATGTCGATAGGTTTCATCCCGGTGCTCGCGTTTGCCTGGAAGTACGAGGTCACCAGCAAAGGCATACAGCTCGAATCCGAAGTCGCTGTCGATGGCGCAGACCCGAGGCAATCCCGTAAGTTCGACATCGCCGTCGTGGCGCTGGTGTTAGTTGCCGTCGCATTATTGGTTGTCGATCGGACGACATCTGAGAACGACGCGCCGATGGTCGAAACAACCGCTCCCTCGCCGGGGGCGATTCCGTTCCGGTCAATTGCGATTAAGCCTTTCGCCGATTTATCGGCTGACGCGGACGAGGGTGCCTACTTCGCCGATGGCCTGACCGAGGAAGTGCTGAATCGGCTCGTCCAGATTCCAGAATTTCAGGTCGCGGGGCGGACCTCCTCGTTCATCTTCCGTTCCAGCGAAGTGGATCATCGCGAGATGGGCCGGGTTCTCGGCGTGAATTACATCCTGGACGGCAGTGTGCGGCGAGTCGAGGGACGGGTTCGGGTGACTGCACAATTGGTTCGGACCGAAGATGGATTTAATCTTTGGTCGGCAAACTACGACCGGGAATTGGCAGACCTCTTCGCAGTTCAGGACGAGATCGCCTCGAGCGTGGCCGCGGCACTAGACATCTTGATGGACGAAGATCGGTTGGCGCGGATGCGCGCAACTGGAGTTCGAAATGTAGAAGCCTGGGTTGAGTACCAGAAGGGGCTGCAACTACATCAACTCGCACACGGCGTACGGTCTACCATACCTTCGCTGAGCGAGGCCAATGCACACTTTCAACGCGCCCGCGAATTGGTACCCGACTTCGCTGACGCGTATTACCACGAAGCGGATCTGTACATCCACATTCTGTTGGAGACGGACCCGACTGTGCACGACCACGTCGATGCGCTGGGTCGTCTACACGAAGTACTTGCAGCGGCATATCGCCATGCGCGCGATCCGCAGCGTCGCGCCTTGATAGACGTAGATATAACGATTTTCGGCACCGATTGGCGCGGACTCGGTGCGACACTCGAGCGTGCTTTCACGGTCTCTCAGTGCGTTGACAACCAACATACTCTTCAGCACACGATTGGACTCGGGCGTGCCGACGACATCGTGGCGTTTTATGCGCGCTTGCGGGAATGCGACCCGTTTCGTGCGACCAACCATATCTATTTGGCGCTCGCAGCAGTCTGGGCAGGCCGGCCAGAACTCAGTATCGAGGTTACCGAGGCAGCGATCGAACGGTTCGGCGCCCACCCTTATCTGTACGCGGTGCTTACAGGTGCAAAGCTTGCGACAGGTCGTCTCGATGAGGCGCTGCTGGCAGCAAGACGCGTGGATATCAACGATCAGGGCGTCGGAAGCGCACTTGGTATGGCCCTGGCCGCGGGCGGGGATGCCGACGGCGCGCGCGCCCATATTGAACGTTGGAGCGCGATCCATGGCGGAAATACATGGACCGACATCAGCCTGCCGGCGTGGCTGGGCGACCGAGCCACCGCCAACGAGGTCGCCGCCGCGATAGACGCGCGGCCGGCCGGCCCGGCACTGCTGTTGACAGCCATTCGCAACTGCGGCTGCGGCGCACCCTTCGACCTCACCGCGACGCCGCATCTGCAGGCACGCTTGAGCGAAGCTCAAGCGTCGTGGCCGCCGCGAACGGTCATCCGCTTCCCACTGAAGGATTGGTGATTAGTTGCGCCCGCGCGTGCGCAATGTCGTCGGCGAGAAGGCGCTGACAGGTGCGTCGAAGGTGAAGTCGTTGACCATGTCATCGTTGGTCAGTCCTAAGGCAGCGTAGCGACCCGACGCAAGGTCGTAGTGCACCTCAAGCGTGGTCCAGACCAAGGGCACCTCGTAATAATTTATGGGGTGAGCCTCTGAGAACCTCCAAAGTCGGTCACGGCTGTCATAGAGATCGGCCATCACAATCTGCCAACTGTCCCATTCGATGTAGAACACACGCCGCCCGTAAATATTCCGAAATCCCGGTTTCAGGGTTGCTTCAACAATCCAGACACGTTGAAGTTCATACCGCGCGTAATCTTGCTCGATATGTAGTGGTTCGATGATTTCATCAACCGTGCGGTCGTCACTGTGCAACTGGTAGGCGTTGTACGGGACATACATCTCCCGCTGTCCGACAACCCTCCAGTCGTAGCGATCCATCGCGCCATTGAACATGTCGTACTGATCGTAGGTGCGGATTCCGTCAGAGGATGATGCGGGTGAATCGTAAGCAATCTGTGGGGCGCGGCGAACCCGCCGCTGTCCAGGGTTGTAGGTCCATGCACTACGGGGCACTGACGACTGGTCGAGTGTTTCGTGTACAAGAATAATCTGGCCGGCCATTCTTGCCGGCGAGTGCAACATCTGCAAGAGATACAAATGAACGTCCCCAACCTCAGCCGCGGTGACGCCAGGCTTGGAGTAGGGCACGACCGCCTCTTCCTCCATGCGCACTAAGCTATATTGGCCCGCTCTGTTTGGGGTAGCCGTATTGCGCATTCGGTGCACGCCGGCGCCGCGGTACTTCAGCTTGTGGTTCCAGATGAGCTCTTCGGCCGTCGTGGCGTGCGGAAAGGGCACGCCCATGGTCGCCCCCGCCACGCCCTCGAAGCCGTTGACCAAGCGCGCGGTTTGCGAATTCGCCCGCGTCGCGTCATAGACGTGTTGCGGGAGCGAGGTCGATCGGCGGCTGGGGTACACCTGAATCTTGTAGGTTGGGTACTGGCGCAGTAATGCCTGGTGCCCGGCCGATAACTTATCGGCGTACTCGTCGACATTGTCGGCAGTGATGGTAAACAGCACCGAGTCGTCGGCGTACGGGTCGGGGTGGGACATGCCCAGTTCGTAGCCGGGCGGCGGCGCGGTAATGCCGCCTGTCCATGCCGGGATGGTGCCAGCGTCGTTACCGGCTGTCGGCGAACCCATCGGTGTGAGTTCGGCGCACACAGGGACTGAGTAAAGCGCAAAGAGTAGCGCGAGTATGACAGTCAGGCTTTTAGACATGTCTGCTCCTTGCCTCAGAACGAATACTTGAAATCCAATGCGGCGAAATCCCGATCTCTAATTTGGTTGTGCAAACCGGCCCCCGTATAGATTGTGTAGCCGAAGTTCACAGCAAAGCGGTTCAGCGACGTAACGCCGACGCCGACCGTCCATGTCTTACGCCCTTCGATGAAGTTGCCGCCGGGTGTCGGAGCCGTGCCATTCACATCGTGGCTGAACGCGACATACGGGGCTGCGTTCCACCCTCCAACCAAGTTGTAATACTCTGGACGAACCACTAGCCGGTATCCCCATGAAAACGCATCGGCAAAGCCGGACGTCTGGGTGACAATATTGCGCAGATGGCCACTAGTGCGGTCAGCGCCGCCGCCGGTATAGGTTCCAGGGCCTTCGTAGCGCAGGGTTGCGCGAGAGGGAAGGTCGAGCACTCGAGTGAACCCGACCTCCCCCAGCAGAAGGAGGCTATCGCTCTCGATGAGTCGCGTCGGCCCAAGAAGCCGGGTGAAACTCATCTGGCCTTGGTCAACGCGATGCCGAACATAACCTGGTACCACCACGCCAGGTTCCGCAGTACCGAGTTGCGAAAGGAAATGACTGTTCGGCGAAACTGCGTTCAGTGGCGAGAGTCCGTGGAACAGCAGCTCAGCATCGTCAATCTGCAATGGAAGGTTCGGCCGATAGGAATACTCGCCCTGCACGGCGGTCGCACCGAGGGTCGTATTAAAGCTGATTCCATAGAGCTTGATGCCCTCAGGGTATTCGGCGAAGTAAGCGCCTGAATTGGGTTCCGGGGTTGTGACCGCGATGACGCCGAGCATCGGCAGACGGCTGTGGTAGCGCAGAAAGTAGAATCCGAACTCGACATCCGCCCAGCTGGGAAGCCAACGCAACGCCATCCCATATTCACCACCATCATCGGGAATTACATCGGGTGCGCGCGGCGCGTAAAGTTGTGGCGCCTGCGCGCGGGTGAATTGACCGGACCCGAGCATCACACCGTCCGCACCGGAGCCGAGGAAGTTCGCCGTACTGAAGTAGGTCCCGGGCGGGTCGATCAGCAGTGGCTTCCACTCGAACTGAATGAAAAGCTCAACGGACACACTGTCGCTGATTCCTGCAGAGCCCCAAATCGCACTGACCGGCAGCAGTGCCTCCTTCAACTCTGCGCCTGCAACTCGAAGGCGCGAAAGGTCGACGGGGTTGATCGCGTTAATGCCGCCTTGGATAAAAGTACTTTCGCCCCAGTTGACGACCTGCTTACCAATGCGCGCAGAAATGGGGCGATCCCGGACTTCCCAGTCACCCCACAAAAAAGCATCCAGGACATCCCCGTCGCGACCGACACGAGCGCGCGCGGCCGGGCTCAGTTCGGATTTCGAGGCATTTGCAAAATCATGGAAGTAGAAGCCGCGGACGAATAGCCCGTAATTGCCAATGCGAAGCTCGAGATCTTGGTTCAGCTTTAGCGCGTGACTGATTAAGTCGTGCTGGTCGTAATTCAGGTTTCCTGCATCCGAATTGACGGAGAGCGCACCTGGCGCAGCCAGCAGTGCGTCGGCTGTGAGCAGGGCAACAGACGGGTCAAGATTTGCCTTACCGATGAGTCGTTCGTCACGGTCCTGAACCCTGAGAGCCGCACCGTACGAGACCGTCGAGTTTAGATTGCCCTCAATTGCGCCCCAGTTGAATTCCACGGCGCCGACAGTCGGTACAAAAAGGAACGGAACGCTGAGCCAGAAGACGCGCGTCAAGCGAATCGAACAGACCCCCATCGCCCCCCCTCGCCGGGCCTAAAACCTCGGCGAGGAAAACCCTACGCCCGCTAGCGCACACAGGTCAAGGGGAGGCCCGTGCGAACAGGCGGGGCGCGATCAACACGTAAAGAGGCACCGCGATCCAGAAGTCGCCCGTCATGACGTTGTACGACTGCAGCATCTCCCACCAGGTGAGCCCGCCCGCGAAGCCAATGCTGAACTCGAAGGCGAGAGTGAGGAGTAGCCAAATTGTGCCTACCGCCCAGGCTTGGCCTGTCGACTTCAGCGGCCAGCGTCTAAACAGCCACCAGAAGTAGGCCGTGAACAGGACCAGCAGCAGGACTGTCGAGAGTTGGTAGGCGACGCCGGTCGAGTAATGCGTCTCGAGCCAGAACTCCCGCACGAATCCGTTCAGGATTGCGAGGATCATCAGCCCGAGCCAGGCAGCGAGATAGCGCAGCATCAGAGGTGCTCCGGTTCGTCGATGGTGTATGTGTTGCGCACGTTGCCGGTGTTCAGGGTGCCGGCGGGTTCGAACAGCAGCACGTGCACTTCATCGTCGGCGACGGGCTGGTGCTCGACGCCGCGCGGCACAATCAGGAACTCACCCTCATTGATTACGACTTCTGCGTCGCGCATGCGCATGCGCAGCGTTCCTTTAATGACCAGGAACAACTCGTCTTCGTCGTCGTGCTGGTGCCAAACGAACTCGCCTTTGAGTTTCGCGAGTTTTACGTGTTGGCCGTTGAGCTCGCCGACGATACGCGGGCTCCAGTGCTCGCTGATCTGCGAGAGCTTGTCGGAGAGAGAGACTTTGTCCATCACTGCTGTGCCTCGAGCACATGCTTAACGACGCCCGCGAGGTCAGGCGTCCAGCGCAGGACGATGACGAGGTCGTGTTCTTCGTCGATGTAGATGAAGTTGCCGCCGAAGCCGGCGGCCCAGTACGCGGACTCGGGTGCGGCGGGGACCGCTTCGCGGCCGGTGTTCAGCCACCACAGGTAGCCGTAGTCCGTTTTCGCCTTTGTCGGTTGTCGGAGCTGGTCGAACCAGTCGTCGGGGAGCAGGCGCTTTCCCTCCCAGACGCCGCGGTTGAGCATCAGGAGGCCGAAGCGCGCATGGTCGCGCGTGCTGATGAACATTCCGCCGCCGAAATGCCCGCCGCCCGACACCGATTGCATGCGCTTGCCATCGACTTCGACCCACGAATTCTCGTAGCCGTGCCAGCGCCATTCATCAGATGCGCCGATCGGGTCCATGATCTCGCGCTTCAGGACTTCGGGAAGCGGCTCTTCCAGAACTTGCATCAATGCGTACGCGAGCAGATTGATGCGAACGTCGTTGTATTTGAAGCGCGTGCCCGGCTCATGGAGTGGGCGATTCTCTGGGTCGTCGCCCTCGGGGCGGTCGGCCCAGTCAGGTACGTCCCACAACGTGCCCGACCAGTCGGAGGTCTGCTGCAGCAGGTGGTGCCAGGTAATCGCGCCGTTGTGCTCGCCATCGAAGCGCCCCGTGGTGATGTACTTTGCGACGCGGTCGTGCGCGTCGCAAATTTTGCCGTCACGGAGTGCGACCGCCGCGACGGTCGCGAGGTAGCTCTTCGCCACGCTGAAAGTCATGTCGGCGCGGCGGGTGTCTCCCCACTCCGCGACGATGCGGCCGTCCTTCAGGATAATGCCGCTGTCACCGGCACGCGGACGAGTCGGGCCGAGAATACGGAAGTTCGGCTCGCGTGGTGCGAACGACGCGGTGATTACTTGGTGCAGGTCGGCCGGCTCGGTGACCGCGCGGCTGCGCGCGTAGGCGACTGCGTCGGCGAGTCTGGTTGGGTCGAACCCGACCGCTTGCGGGTCGACGGTGTC
>CAYXYM010000130.1:0-4052 GCA_964469285.1 uncultured Gammaproteobacteria bacterium
TCGTGCGGGTGAGCGACTCCGCGAAAACGGTGTGGGGCTACGAACCGTCGGAATTGATTGGAAAGTCGCACCTGGTCGTCAGCGTGCCGGACGACCGGGCGGAAGCCTCGGGCATCGTCTCAGAGAAGCGTCGGGTCGAGCGCTACGTGTCGCGTGCGCTGCATAAGGACGGCACGGTGTTCCCGATGAGCTGGACCGCGGTGTGGTCAGAGGACTTGCAGTTGATGATTGCGATCGGTCGCGACGTCAGCGAAGAGGTCGAACACGAGGCCGAGCTCGAACGCCGCGTCGCAGAACGGACCCATGACCTCACGCTCGCGAACGCGGAGCTCGAGGCGTTCAGCTACTCGGTATCGCACGATTTGCGCACGCCGCTTCGCGCGATTGCGGGGTTCACCGCCGTGCTGAAGGAAGAATTACCGCCGGCACAACTCACGGAATCTGCGGAACATTGCCTGGACCGGGTGATTGAGGGCACTGACCGGATGGCCCGGTTGATTGATGATTTGCTTCGTTTGGGACAATTGTCGCGTCGGGGCGTGGATAAGCGGCCGGTGGACCTCTCCGCGCTCGCCGAGGAGGTCGTGGCACGGCTCAGGGCGTTCGAACCGGATAAAAACGTGGAAATCCGCATCCAACCGGGGCTCATGGCTCTGGCCGATGTGAGCCTCCTGGAACTGGTGCTCGATAACCTCTTTGGGAATGCCTTGAAGTTCACGAAAGATACAAGCCCCGCTGTCATCGAGTTCGCGGAGCGGGAGGGTGTATTCAGCATTGCCGATAATGGCGTAGGCTTTGATATGGAGTACGCGGGTTCCCTGTTCGGGGTGTTTCAGCGGCTGCACGGAATTCACGAATATTCCGGCACCGGTATCGGACTCGCGACGGTCAAACGAATTATCGAACGCCATGGAGGCGAGGTCTGGGCCAATGCTGAAGTCGGGAAAGGAGCCACTTTTTACTTCACGCTCGGCTAGGCGGCTGCACCTATTGCTTGTGGAGGACTCGGCTGCGGATGCCGAACTCATGCTGCGCGAGCTCCGCCATGCGCTGGAAGACTTCACCTACGAACGCGTTGACAACCTCGTCGATCTCGAGCTCGCGCTGACGCGCGCGCCCGATGTCGCGCTTTGCGACATCGTGATGCCGGGCTTCGACGGGCGCGAGGCAGTCACGTTGATACGCCAACGCGCGCCCGAGATGCCGATCATCATCGTGACGGGCGAGCTCGATGACCGTGAGGCGGCCGACCTGATTTCGGCCGGCGCGAACGACTACCTGTTGAAGGACCGACTCGGTCGTCTCGGCGGTGCAATCGAACGCGCGCTGCAGCAGAAACGCCAGCGCGAGCGCGCGGCGCACGTGATCGCGGGGCAGAACGAAATCCTGAAGGGCATCGCGATGGGCGCGCCGCTGTCGTCGACGCTCGAATCGATCGTGCGCCTGATTGAGTCCCAAGCCGGCGATATGCTGTGCTCGATTCTGATTGTTGATGGAGAGGTGATGCGCCACGGCGCTGCGCCGAGTCTGCCCGCCGAGTGGAATGCCGCCATTGACGGCCAGCTGCATGGCCCGAAGGCCGGCTCGTGCGGTACGGCCGTGTGGCGCGCCGCTGACGTCATCGTCACCGATATCAAGCGCGACCCGCTGTGGGCCGACTACCGCGACGCGGCGCTCGCGCACGGGCTGCGCGCGTGCTGGTCGCGACCGGTCTTCGCGACCGATCGGCGAATCCTCGGTACCTTTGCGATGTACTACACCGAGAAGCGCGGGCCGACCGCGGACGAAGACCAACTTGTGGCGGTCGCGGTCGGGCTCGCGGCGGTCGCGCTCGAGCAGGCTGAGACCACCCACCGCATGCAGATCGCCGTGCAGGCGCTCGAGAACATTGCCGACGGCGTAATGATTCTCGACGACGAGTTCCACATCCTGCAGGTAAATCCAGCGTTCGAACGCATCCTCGACGAATCGGAAGAAAACGTGAAGGGCGCCGTGCCCGACTCGTTGCGCCAAGATGGTCTATACCCGACGCTCGGTGCCGACGTGAAGGCCGCGCTCAATAGCGTCGGTCACTGGCAGGGCGAAATCCAGGGCCGCCGCCGCGACGGCGAGCAGTTCCCCGCGCTCTTGAACGTAAGCCGCGCGGCACCGAACCGCATTATCGCGACGTTCAGTGATATCAGCGTGTCGCGTGACTACGAGAACCGGCTTGCGTTTCTGTCGCAGCATGACTCCCTCACGCAGCTCGCCAACCGCGAGCAGTTCAGCGCGCGTATCGCGAGCGCAATCACGAACGCGCGGCGTAGCCGCGGGAGCATTGGCGTTCTGATGCTTGACCTCGACAACTTCAAGCAGGTCAACGATACGCTCGGGCACGACGCGGGTGATCGGCTGCTGCGCTCGATCGCCGCCCGGCTGCGCGACGTGGTGCGCGACGACGACATGGTCGCGCGCCTCGGCGGCGACGAGTTCGGCATCCTGCTTGGCGACGTGGAGACGCCGAACGATTGCGTGGGCCTCGTCCAGCGGCTCTTCGAGAGCCTGCGTGAGCCGATTCTCCTGCGCGGCCATGAGATGTACGTCACGTGTTCGATCGGTATCAGCCTGTATCCGCAGGACGGCGCGCTCGTACAGTCGCTGTTGTCCAATGCGGACGTTGCGATGTACCGCGCAAAGGAGCAGGGCCGCGACACGTACCAGTTCTTTTCTGCGGAAATGAACGCACACGCACTGGATACGCTGATCATCGCGAACGGTTTGCGCACGGCGCTTGCGAACAACGAGTTCGTGCTGTACTACCAGCCACGCTTCGACATCAGGACGCGTGAGCTCGCGGGCGTCGAGGCGCTGATTCGCTGGCGCCACCCCGAAAAGGGTCTGTTGCCACCGGGCATGTTCATCCCGATTGCCGAGAGCACCGGCATGATTGGCGCGATCGGGGAGTGGGCGCTCGACGAAGCGTGCCGACAGAGCGTCGAATGGCGCGGCCAAGGTCACGAGGTATGCGTCGCTGTGAATCTGAGCGCGCGCCAGTTCCGTTCGGGCAATCTCGTCGAGCGCATCGATAAGGCGCTGCGCGATAGCGGCCTCGAGTCGAGCGCGCTGTCGCTTGAGATTACCGAAAGCATGTTGGTCGGCGATTCGGTCGAAGTCATCGAGACGCTAAAAAAGCTCAGCATGCGCGGCCTGCGCATCGCGGTCGACGACTTCGGCACGGGCTATTCATCGCTCAGCTACCTGAAGCGGTTCCCGATCAACGACCTCAAAATCGATCGCGCGTTCGTGATGGGCTTGCCGGACGACGAGAACGACGCGGCGATCGTTCGCGCGATCGTCGCGGTCGCGAAGAGCCTCGGCATGCGCACGGTTGCCGAGGGGGTTGAGACCGAGGAGCAGCTTATGTTCCTGAAATCGCTCGACTGCGACGAAGTGCAGGGCTACCTGCTCGGAAAGCCGGTGCCGCCCGACGAAGTCAAGTTCACATGAAACCCGGCCTGCGACTGGCGCTGATGGTCGCGGGCGGCTACCTCGCGATCAGCGGGCTGTGGATTGTCGGGTCGGACAGGGCGGCCGCGGCGCTGTTCTCTGACCGCGATGCCCTTACCATGGTGCAGACGTGGAAGGGGCTCTGGTTTGTACTCATGTCCGCGCTCGTCATGGGTGCGTTTATCGCTTGGTACGAGCGTGCGCTTGACCGCGAACTTTCCGGGCTGCGCGCCGCCGAGCAACGGTTCACGCGGTTCCTGGATCACAGCCCATTCGCGGCATGGATTACCGGGCCCGACGGTGAGCTCAGCTGGCACTCGAAGGGCTTTGAATCGGACCTGTGGGAGGGCGTGAACCGCGAGCGACTGTGGGCCGGCATCAACGCCGTGACCCGGGAGAAGCGTTCGCTGGTCGGGGTCGAGCATCTCGAGCGCGCACAAGGCTCGGACGGCGATTATCTCGTGAGTCGCTTCCTCGCGGATGACACCGGCGATTGCATCGGCTTTGTCGCGGTCGACGTCACCGACCGTGTGCGGAGCGCCGAGGAGCTGCGCACGGAGCTCGAC
>CAYXYM010000131.1:0-3950 GCA_964469285.1 uncultured Gammaproteobacteria bacterium
GGATGTGCTCGGCCGGAATACCCGGCCCGTTGTCGGCGACGGTAACCCGCGCGCCGCGCGCGTCTGTCGGGAAGGTGACGGTGACGGCGCCGTGCTCCGGCGAATATGCGAGCGCGTTGCCGACGAGGTTCGCGACTACGCTGCGGATTTCTTTTTCCGCACCGAGCACGGTGGCGTCAGATTCCATGGCGAACTCGAGGGTCTGCCCCGCCTTTCGTAGCGGGATCGTGTCGGCACGCACCTGTTCGAGCAACGCTCGCATGTCGACCCGCAGCAACGGCGCCGCAGCGCTTTCGTTCTCCAGCCGTGACAGCTCCAGCAAATCATCGACGATGCTTTGCATACGCGACGTCTGCGTGCGCATCTGCGCGAGTGCGCGGCCAAGATCGCCGTCCGCGAGCGCTGGGTCGTCGAGTAGTGTGTCGAGGTACCCGCTCACCACGGTCAGGGGCGAGCGCAATTCATGCGACGCATTCGCGACGAACTCGCGCCGCATCTGTTCCAGTCGGTGCAGTCGCGTGACGTCGCGCACGAGCAGCAGGTGCTGCGATGAGCCGTAGGGCACGAGCTGCAACGCGAGCATCAAGCCGTCATCCTTCGGCGCAGAAGTCATGACCGGCGTGCGATAGTCACCGCGTACCAGGTATTCAATGAACGCCGGCGCGCGCACGAGGTTCGCGATGCGTTGCCCGGTGTCTTGTGTGCCAAGCGCAAGCAGGCGCTCGGCCGCATTATTGAACCAGAGAATTTCCCAGCGCGGTCCCAGTACGACCGCGCCGTCTGGAATTGCCGCGGTCGAATCCCGAAACTCGCGCACGAGGCCTGCGAGACGATGCTTGCGCACGCGATTGCGCTTTTGAAGGCGGTAATAGTGATGAAAAATCTCCGCCCAGATGCCATCGGCATCCGGTGGTGCAAAGCGTTTGCCGTCGTGTAGCCAGCGCTCGAGCCGGTGCAACTGGTGGAGGTGCCAGACGAGGTACCCGGCGGTCGCGAGGAGGAACGCCGCGCCGAGATTGTTGAATGCGATCCCGCCCAACAGCGCGACGATACAAAGCGCCGCACCCCGCCAGAACTCGATCACCCACGCGCGGCTCACCGCTCAGTCCTGAAGGGTAGAAAAGCGGTACCCGGCACCACGCACCGTCTGGATCAGCGCGTCCTTGCCAAACGGCTCGAGCGCCTTGCGAAGGCGCCGGATATGCACGTCGACCGTGCGCTCCTCCACGTACACATTGTTGCCCCAGACGCGATCGAGCAGCTGGCCCCGGCTGTACACGCGTTCGGCGTGCGTCATGAAAAAGCTCAGCAGGCGATATTCGGTCGGCCCGAGCGGTACCGGCGTTCCGTCAGCGCTCACGCGGTGGCCCGCGAGATCAAGCGACAATCCGCCCGCGGCGACGCGCTCGTCCACCCCGCCCGGCGCGGTGCGGCGCAGCACGGCGCCGATTCTTGCGACGAGCTCGCGCGGCGAGAACGGCTTGGTCATGTAATCGTCGGCGCCGGCGTCGAGACCGCGGACCTTGTCATCCTCTTCGACGCGCGCTGTCAGCATGATGATCGGTACTTCCCGCGTCGCTTCGTCTCGCTTCAACGCGCGCGCGTACTCGACGCCGCTCACGTCTGGCAGCATCCAGTCGAGAATGATGAGGTCAGGAAGGCGGTCGGCGACGAGGCGTCGCGCTGCGGCCACGTCCTCCGCGGCGACGACGTCGAATCCCGCGCGCTGGAGGCTGTAGCCGAGCATCTCGCGGATGGCGGGTTCGTCCTCGACCAGCAGCAGGCGCTTGTTCACGCGGCGTATTGGAACAATCGTGTGTTACAGCTGTGTGACACGGTGATACGCGCGCTCGCTCCAGGTGCCGTGTGCCCAGCACAACGGCCCAAGCAGACCATACATCCATCCAGGAAAGCCGATTTGAAGCCCGACCTGCAACCGGGCAACGAGTATCGACAGCACGCCGACGAGGACAAATATCGCGT
This sequence comes from uncultured Gammaproteobacteria bacterium, assembly GCA_964469285.1. Lineage (GTDB taxonomy): Bacteria > Pseudomonadota > Gammaproteobacteria > Natronospirales > JAIVGZ01 > JAIVGZ01. The sequence goes on from CAYXYM010000131.1 coordinate 1,984, forward strand.
AATGGCGCTTCAGCATGTGCGCCTCGTGGAGCTCAACGGCGCTGAGCCCGAGCACGGCCGCGCGCCGCGTCGCGTGCCGGTACATCAGCGAGAACGTCGCAAAAATCAACACGAAACCGAGGCCGTAGAGCTGGAACAACAATGACAGCTCGTCAAACGACCCGATCATCGCTTCGCCGCGTGCCGCACCGATACGGAACACGAATGCGCTGACGCCAGCTGCCACGAACTTCAACGGAAACACATAGAACAACACGACGAACAACAGCCAGCCGTTCAGGATTTGGGTCCACGCATCCTCCAATCCATACCGCTTGAAGTAGGCGTTGTGAACCGCCCAGATCAGCAGCAATGCGCCGAAGCTGACCGCGAACGCGCCAAAACCCGACAGGTCGGCGAGAAGCGCGTCGAACGTTTTGGGGACTTCGAGCGAAACGACGAGCAGTGTCGCCGCGAATGCAAAAACGCCGTCGGACAGCGCTTCGAGCCGCGTGGAGTCGCTACGGCGCGGCGCCATCAGTGGCCTCGATCCAATGGCTCGACGACCGGCGCACGCAATGCGCGCAAGGTCATGATCCCAATGGCGATCCAGATTGCGTTCAATCCGACCGACGGGAACGCTCCATGGTAGGCGGAGTTGACGCTCAGCAGGATCGCCCCCGAAATATTCAATAACTGGTAGCTCCACGAGCGACCAGGGACACGCGTCGAGGAAACGAGCCAGTACGCAAGAAGCAGGCAGCCCGCGCCGGCCCAGCCAAGGATGTCCACAAGCGTTTCGACGGTCATGCAGGGATTATAGGGGACAAAAAAAAAGCCGCCCATTCGGGCGGCCTCGGGTACTGCAGAGGATCCGTTCAGAAGCTGACTTGGGTCCGGAACTGGAGGACCGATGGGTCGTTGTCGATGCCCGCGACCGTACTGGTCGCATTGATGTAGTTGAACATGAACCGGACACCCGACCGCGCGTACCAGTTCACGCCGAGCGTGACGTTTTTCATTTCACCGCCGAGAATCGCGCCGTCGTCGAGGTTGAGGTTACTGTAGCGCAGCGCGACTTCCCAGGCGCCCTTTGCCGCATCCGCGATTTTCGGCCCGCTGAACGCGCCGCCCGAGTACCGGCGCGACTCACCCGTTACGAACCAGCTCCCAGCGACGTAGTAGCCATCGAGGTCGACGTCCGGCATGCCGGCGTCGCGCGCCACGGTCGTGCCGATGTACTCGCTTTGCACGGAGAACGGTCCAGACTGCCAGGCTGCTTCGAGACCGTACGCGAACGCGTTGTCGACATCGCTGATCGTGCCGGTGTCGATGAGACGACTACCATCGGGCCGGGATTCCGGTCGCTGGCGGAACCGCATCGTGTCGGTCACGGAGTTCGTCGGCTCGTAGCTGACCGCCGCGATACCGAGATGCAGCACGCCGTTGTCGGTCTTCATCGGCGCGTAGGTGGCGCGGCCGCCGAGCCCAAGACCCTCGTCGCCGCCGTCGCCCTCGCCAATCGCCTGGCCGAAGCCCATGACTTTCAGCGTGTAGTTGTCGCCCGATGTGCCATAAGTCAGGCCCAGTCGGTGCGCGAGCGAGAACACGGTCGGCGATGCGCGTTCCATGAAGGTGATGTTGTTTGAGCTCGTCTGCTCGTCGAGCGAGAACGGCACCTTGACCTGACCGATCGTGAACTTGCCGAATTTCAGGTACATGTCCTTGAACGCAACACTATTTTCAGCAAAGTCGACTTCCGTTTTGTACGACCAGAAATCGTCTAGCTTGTCGGACAGCGCCATACGCGCGCGACGCAGGTGGAATGCATCGTTCATCGGAGTCGCATCCTCATCGTACAGCGCGTAGTCGAGGTGGATACGACCGGCCGGCGTCGGCGCGGCGTGTGCGGCAGGCGCCGCGAAAATCGCCGCCGCGACCGCGGCGGCCAGCAAACCGGCTTGGTGTGCATTTTTCATTTTTCTTAC
>CAYXYM010000132.1:0-6640 GCA_964469285.1 uncultured Gammaproteobacteria bacterium
CAGGGGTGTTGTACGGCGAAAAAGCAGTAATTTCATTGATTTCATAAATAGTTACAGCCTGCGATATTAACCCTCAACGGCTACCTACGGACGATCAATGCGATGCAACGAATAATGTTGGCAGATGACCACCCCATGTTCCGCCAGGGACTTCGCAGCTTGCTCGAGAAAGACGGCTTCGAAGTCGTCGGCGAAGCGTCTAACGGCCATGAAGCGGCGCGCATGGCGCGCAAGCTGACGCCGAACGTTGCAGTTCTCGATCTCGGCATGCCGATGCTCAACGGCGTCGACGCCGCGCGCGACATTTACAAGCGCTCCCCTGAAACCCAGGTCGTGCTGCTCACGATGTACGAGGACGATGCGTACGTACTCGAAGCGTTGCGCGCCGGTATCCGCGGCTATGTGCTCAAGGCACAGGCCGCGTCCGACCTGCTTAACGCAATCCGCGAAGTGATTCGCGGTGCGGTTTACCTCAGTCCGGGAATCTCCGAGGCGGTGGTAAACGCATACATGGCGAAATCGGAACTGCCACCAGACCCGTTGACCGACCGCGAGCGGCAGGTGCTGCAACTGGTCGCTGAAGGGAACACGACGAAGCGGATCGCCTCGCTCTTGGGCGTCAGCGTGAAAACCGCCGAGTCACACCGCACACGGATGATGCAAAAGTTGGGAATTCATGAAACGGCAAGCCTCGTGCGTTACGCGATTCGTCGCGGCTTTATCAAGGCCTGACAACGGCCGACTCCACCGGACAAGTCCATCATGATGGGCGCCGGGGGGAGTACGCGTGTCGTTCTGGCGGACGATCACAAGATTTTTCGGCAAGCGCTCCGCTCGCTGATGACGCGTGAGGGCATCGAGGTCGTCGGCGAAGCGTCCGATGGCGACGAAGCGGTCGCACTCTCAAAAGCCCACAAGCCAGACGTCACCATTCTAGACTTCGGAATGCCGCGCATGAACGGCATCGACGCCGCGCGTCAGATTCTCGAAGTGTCGCCTGAAACACAAACCGTTTTGCTCACGATGCACGACGACGAATCGCTCGCGCTCGAGGCGTTGCGCGCGGGCATGCGCGGCTACCTCCGCAAGACCCAGCCGGCCGAGGAACTTGTGACGACCGTCCAGGAGGTCGCACGTGGCGCGATTCACCTGAGCGGTGGCATGTCGAAAACGGCAGTGAATGCGTACGCGACGGGCGCAAGGGCGACGCCAGACCCGCTGACCGATCGCGAACGCGAAGTGCTCCGCATGATCGCGGAGGGCAAGACCACGCGCGAGATTGCGAAAGAATTAACGCTGAGCCCCAAGACTGTCGAATCCCACCGCAATCGACTGATGCAAAAGCTTGAGATCCACGGCACCGCAGGCCTTACGCGCTATGCGATTCGTCGTCATCTGATCATGCCGTAGAAAACCCCCCGCCCCGGGTTCGGGGTTTTACCCCATCTATTTACCGAAAGTTCCGTTTTTGTTTATTCAAATGTTACATGCCCCCCGTATCTTCCTGTCCACGGTACTGGAAGTTCTTGAGGGCGTTTCCTCGAACGACTGGTCCGGCAACCAGAGATTCGAGGTGACAGATGACGACAGCAAACACGATGTGCAAGGTAATGTCCGCCGGCGTGCTCGCGCTGATCCTGCAGGCCTGCGGCGGCGGCTCCAGCGACCCTGCGCCGAGCGTGCCCACGCCAAGCAACCCCACGGCGACCGGCACCGCACCCGCGCCAACGTCGACCCCGGCGCCGACCGAATCCGACGACACCGAAGCGACCGCGGGCTCGGTCGTCCCGCCGGCACCTGGCGGATTCAAGGAAAGCCCGTTGCTTGCGGATCCCCGTCCGCGGCTCGCCAGCGCGGAGGTGGGAAGTTTCCTTCCGACACGTGGCCCTTTTACGTTTCCCGCGCCGTATAAAACGCGTGGCGCGCGCATCACGAATGAATCCGACTGCAACGGTAGCGACTGCGTCCAGTCTGTGGGGTACTCCTATTGGAAAAACATAAACAATCACGTTCACGACGACACAATGTACATATTCGTCGGCCTGAACAACTCGCGGGGCGGCACCGGTCCGACCCTATTCAGCTACAACAAAGTAACCGAGGAAGTGACCAACGCTGGACCACTCTTCGACGCCAACAGCAAGTTCTACAGCGCAACTGGTGAGGGCTGGTACTTCAGCGCCACCCTGCCGAACGCGTTGTATGTGCGTGACGGGTCGTCCCTGGTCCGCTACGACGTTGTCTCGAAGACCACCGAAACCGTCTTCGACGCGACGACTGAATTCGGTGCGGGCCACGAGATTTGGCAGACGCACTCGAGTAACGATGACCGCGTCCACTCCGCGACGCTCCGCTCAACCGATGGCTACCAGGCGCTCGGCTGCATCGTGTACTTCGAGGACAGTGGCGAATTCCGACGCTTCGACAAGCAAGGGTCCTACGACGAGTGCCAGATCGACAAGAGCGGGCGCCACCTGCTCATCAAGGAAAATGTCGACGGCTCAGCGGGCGAAGACAATCGGATCATCGACCTGCAAACCGGCGATGAGCGCCTGCTGATTGACGAGGACGGTGCCGCTGGCCACTCCGACCTCGGCTACAGCTCGATGGTCGCTGCGGACAACTACCACAACAAGCCAAACGCGCAGCGTGTGTGGGACTTTCTGGCGAGCTCCCTCACCGGTCCCCTCGTCTACCAGACTGCGAACTGGGACGCGAGCGCACCAGCGCACGTGTCATTCGCGAACGCACGTGACGACATACCGCTGACTGAGCAGTACGCTTGCGGTAGCAGTGCCAGCAAGCAAACCGCCACGCATTCGAACGAAATCGTCTGCTTCATGCTGGACGGCTCGGAGGAAGTGCTGGTGGTCGCGCCAACGATGACGGACCTCGAGGCGAGCGGCGGTGGAAGCGACAGTTACTCACGCATGCCGAAAGGCAACCTCGACGTGACTGGCGAGTATTTCGTCTGGACGAGCAACATGGGTAGCGGACGACAGGATCTTTTCATCGTGCGCATCCCGTCAAAGAGATTGACGGACTGATTGCGTCATTTGTTTTGCCCTGCCAGCGGATGGCGGGGCTTTTTTTATGTGCCGTTGTGACACATTGACGTTGCTGACATTGTTTCAAAAAGTTTGAACTGCGTTCAATCAATCGTTACGCCTCTCCCTTATCTTCCCCTCGTACATCAGGACTATCCCCTAGGGTCCTTTACTGATTGTAACGTGGTGACAATGAACCAATCCAAGATTTCTACGCAGCTCGCACGCATCGTATTCGTAGCGAGTGTTGCACTCGCGGTCCAGGCTTGCGGTGGCGCGAGCGAGACGCCCGCGCCCGCGCCGACGCCGACCCCGACCCCGACGCCTGCGCCGGAACCCACGCCGGAACCCACGCCGGAACCCACGCCGGAACCCACGCCCGCACCCGTGAGCTCCGCGCCCGGTGGCTTCATCGAAAGCAGCGTCGACGCAACCGCGCGTCCCCTGCTCTCAGACGCGACCATCAAGGCGTTCCTCCCGCAGCGTGGTGCATTCACGTTCCCAGCGCCGTACAACACGCGCGCTGCACGCATCACCAATGGCGCCGATTGCGGCAACAGCGGTGAAGACTGCGTGTGGCCGGTCGGCTACTCGTACTGGCGCAACAGCAACAATCACGTCAATGACGACACGATGCTGATCTTTGCAAGCTTGCGCGAATCCAAGGGTGGCACTGGCGTCACGCTGTTCAGCTACAACAAGGGCACCGAGCAGGTGAAGAACCTCGGCCCGCTGTTCCCGCAGGGCACCTCCCTGTCCGCGGCGACCGGCGAGCAGTGGTACTTCAGTGGCACGTTGCCGAACGCGTTGTACATCAAGGACGGGGCAAAGCTCGCGCGCTTCGACGTAATCGCAAAAACGACCGAAGTCGTGTTCGACGCGAATGCCGAATTCGGCAGCGGCCACATCATCTGGCAGCCGCATTCAAGCTACGACGACCGGGTTCATTCGGCATCGCTCAGAAACATGAGCTGGCAGGATCTCGGCTGCCTCGTCCATTTCGAGGACACGGGCGAGACCCGCTTCTTCGAGAGTGAAGGCGGCTTCGATGAGTGCCAAATCGACAAGAGCGGCCGCTACCTGGTGATCCGGGCGAACAACGACAACACGATCGTCGACCTCGAAACCGGCACGACGCGTTTCCTCGCGGATGAGGAAGGCGCCGGCGGACACTCGGACATGGGCTTCGGCACCTACCTCGCCGCGGACAACTGGGCGAACCAGGCGAATGCTTGGAAAGTCTGGGACTTCCGCGAAGAGACGCTGTCGGGCGAGTTCGTGTACTACAACCGCACGTGGTCGCCGATGGCACCGTCGCACGTCAGCTTCTCGAATGCGCGTGCGGACATGGAAATGTCGGAGCAATACGGCTGCGGCAGTTCTGCGAGTTCGTCGACCGCCGTCCATGCGAACGAGGTGATCTGTTTCATGCTCGCGCCAGGAAGTCGCGAGACACTCGTGGTAGCACCGGTTATGACCGACCAGGGCGCGAGCGGTGGTGGTGACAACTACAGCCGCATGCCCAAGGGCAACCTCGACATCACGGGCCAGTACTTTATCTGGACCAGCAACATGGGTGGCAATCGGATGGACCTGTTCATGGTCAAGATTCCGGGTCAGATGCTGCTCAACCAATAGGTGTAAAAAAACAGCGTCACCGCCCCCGCCGCCCGCCCGCTTCCTCCTTCACGGGCGGATCACGGCGGGGGTTTTTTTAAAGAGACGATACGAGGCGCGCGGGCTCGCTCGACTCTTCATGCATGTATCGGAACCACTCGACGGTCTCGCGCAGTCCCCGCTGGAAACTGATGCGCGGTGCGTAGTCGAGTACGCGTTGGGCGCGGACGATGGCCGCCTGGGAATGCATCACATCGCCGAGACGCGGATCCTTGAACACCGGCTTGATCCGGCAGTCGAATATCTGCTCCAGCAGTTTCACCAATTCAAGCAGGCTCCACCGCTCGCCGCACGCAACGTTGCAAATCTGGCCGGCCGCCTTCGGCGCCATCGCGGCCTGAATCGTCGCCTCAGCAACATTCGCGACATAGGTAAAGTCACGACTCTGCGTTCCGTCTCCAAAAATGACCGGCTGCTCGCCGTTCAACACCGCGTCGATGAAGCGTGGGATGACCGCAGCATACTCCGAGGCTGGATCTTGACGGGGACCAAACACGTTGAAGTAACGCAGACACACCGTCTCGAGATCATAGGTGTTCCAGAATACGTTGCAGTAGTACTCGCCGGTGAGCTTAGAAACTGCATAGGGCGACATCGGCGCCGGCTTTGCACTTTCTCGCTTGGGCATTGCGGCCGCGTTGCCGTGGATCGACGACGACGACGCGAGCACGACCCGCTTCACCTTCGCCGCGCGTGCAGCCTCCAGCACGCGCAGTGTGCCGGTCTCGTTGACGTCGTGGGTGGTCATCGGGTCCTCGACAGACCGGGCGACCGAGCCGAGCGCGGCAAGGTGGAACACCGAGTTCACGCCGCGCATCGCAGCGTCCACAGCTGCCTTATCGCGCACGTCGCCTTCGACGAGGTCGATTGGCAAGTGCTCGACATTTGGGAGCTTTCCCGTAGAGAAATTGTCGAAAACGCGGACCTCATGTCCCCGCTTCAGTAAGCCGTGGACGAGGTGGGATCCGATAAATCCTGCACCGCCGGTTACCAGGCATTTCATAATGTCACCTCACATTGTTGGGTTGCCACATGACGCTCTGCCGGCCGACGATCCATCTGACCAGGCCGACTACCGTCGCCCAGTTCAGCAGGCAGAACGTGTATGGCAGGTTGAATAAAAAGGGTTTGCGCGGCCGGTTTCGGAACCGCAGTCCGAGTGCAGCGCCCATGTAGAACAAGAGCTGCGCCGCAAACAGCGCCGCGTACGCGGGGTCGGCGGCGAGCATCGCGGACGTCGCGAATAGCACGACAAGCGCGAACGGGCCGAGCAGTCGGCAGACTTTGTGTGCCACGGTTTGAAGCCACAGGCGATTGCGCCACGGCACCAGCAGCCACGGCTCACGAGCGAATAGCTGAAAGTTTCCGGCGAGCGTGCGCACCTTACGGCGAAATTCAGCGTCCGCCGTCGGCGCGGTCCGGTCGTAAGCGCGCGCGCCAGGCTCGAATACCACGCGGTATCCCTTCGCCGCGACCCGCATCGGAATCAAAACGTCGTCGAGAATGATGTCGCTCGGAATGGGTTCGAATAGCGTACGCCGAATCGCGTAAATTGCGCCGCTGACGCCGACCGTCGAGTCGATGTGGCTCTCCTGCTTACGGATGAATTTCTCGTACCGCCAATACGCGCTGACGCCATGCGTCACTTCGGAGCCATTCGTCTGTGTGTCAACGAGAATCAGCTCGCCGCCGACCGCACCGACTTCCGGATCTCCGAAGCGCGCTGCCAACGCCGACAGCGCGCCTGAATCGAAGCGCTGGCGCGCGTCCGCGAAAACCACGAGGTCACCGCGCGCGAGGAGAACGGCATCGTTGAGCACTGCGGCCTTGCCACGCCGTTCAGGGAACGCGACGACGCGAACCGTGTCCGAGCGACACGCCTCGGCCCGCGATACGGTGCCATCGGTCGAACCGTC
>CAYXYM010000133.1:0-3684 GCA_964469285.1 uncultured Gammaproteobacteria bacterium
GCTCCAGGTCCACGTTGGGCCGTGGAAGAATTCCTGAACATCGATACTCATGCGCTTCCTCCTCCTGATATATCCTGCGCCGGTGAAGATTACCGCGGAACACCAATGAACGCGCTTGCGGTGCTTGGCGCGCTTCTGATCGGCGTCAGCCTGGGCCTGCTCGGGTCGGGCGGCTCAATCCTGACCGTACCCGTCCTCGTGTATATCCTCGGCCAGCCGGAGAAAATCGCGATTGCGGGCTCGCTCGCGATCGTGGGCGCGATCGCGCTCGCCGGCGCCGTGCCGTGGGCGTGGTCGAAACATGTGCACTGGCGCAGCGTGCTGTGGTTCGGTGTCCCGGGCATCCTCGGCACGGTCGGTGGCGCCGCGCTTTCAGCATTCGTGACCGGCGAAGTCCAGCTGATCGTGTTCGCCATCGTGATGCTGGTCGCCTCATGGTTCATGTTGCGTGGGACGCCGGTCGCGCCGCCGGTGCCGGGTGCCGCAGACCACCGTCGACCGATTGGAAAACTCGCGCTGGACGGTGTCGCCGTGGGCGCGCTGACCGGCTTCGTCGGGGTCGGCGGCGGCTTCATGATCGTCCCCGCGCTGGTGCTGCTCGGTCGGCTCGACATGCACCGCGCAGTGGGGACCAGCCTCGTGATCATCGCCCTGAAATCGTTCGCCGGATTTGCGCAGTACCTGGTCGTCCTGGATGCGCTCGACCTTGCGGTCGATTGGCAGGTGATTGGTGTATTTACCGCCATCGGAATTGCCGGTAGCGTGGTCGGGAACCGAATCGGGCGGCGCGTGCCGCAAGCGGCGCTGAAGCGCGGCTTTGGCGCCCTGCTCATCCCGATGGCCCTTTACATCCTTTGGAGATCTTGGCCGTGACGTTGGACGTCCCCTATGCCTTCCCCGTCGGGCGCCTGCTCGCCGCGGGGCAACCGGACCCCGCACAGCTGCAGGCCGCCAAGGCCGCCGGCTACCGCATGGTCGTGAACCTGCGCGTCGAGGGCGAAGCGATTGGCTTCGACGAACAACAGGTGGTCGAAGCGCTCGGCATGGAATACCGCCACATCCCGGTCGGCGGCGCGGCGGGCGTGACCCGGGAGAACGCCCATGCCCTGCAATTGGCGCTTGCCGACGCCGGCGACGCACCGGTGCTCGTCCATTGCGGCACCGCGAACCGGGTCGGCGCGTTGGTCGCGGTCGCCGCCGCGATGGACGGTGCGCCCGCCGACGAAGCGCTGGAGAAAGGCCGCCGGGCGGGCCTGCTCGGGCTCGAGGGGCATGTCAGGCAGCTAATTGAAGGCTGGTATAGTTAGGGGCTTATGCCAAGAATTGAATCGCTCGACCGCGACGCCCTGCTCGCGTGTGCCAATGGTGAAATGTTCGGCCCCGGCAATGCCCAACTGCCGGCGCCCCCGATGCTGATGTTCGACCGGATCACCCGCATCGCCGACGCAGGCGGCCTTCACGACAAGGGCGAAATCACCGCGGAATTCGACATCCATCCTGGCCATTGGTTCTTCGATTGCCACTTCAAGGGCGACCCCGTGATGCCGGGCTGCCTTGGCCTCGACGCGCTGTGGCAGCTCACCGGTTTCTTCCTCGCGTGGTCGGGCGGCCTCGGCCGCGGCCGTGCGCTCGGCGTCGGGGACGTCAAGTTCACCGGCCAGGTGCTGCCGACAGCAAAGCGCGTCACTTACCTCATCGACATGAAGCGGGTCATCCTACGCAAACTGGTGATGGGCATCGGCGACGGGCGCGTGCTGGTCGACGGGCGCGAAATCTACACGGCGACCGACCTCAAAGTCGGCCTGTTCACCTCGACGGAGGATTTCTGATGCGGCGCGTGGTCGTTACCGGTATCGGCGTGGTCTCCAGCATCGGCAATTCGGTCGACGAAGTGCTCGACAGCCTCAGGAACGGTCGCTCGGGCATCCGCTTCAGTGAGGAATACCGCGACCTCGGCTTCCGCTCACACGTCCACGGGCCGATTGAAGTCGACACTGCCGCTTTGGTTGACCGGCGCGCGCTGCGCTTCATGGGTGATGCCGCGGCCTTCGCACACATCGCGATGCAGCAGGCCATCAAGGATGCCGGACTCGGCGAGGACGTCGTGTCGAACGAGCGGACCGGTCTCATCGTCGGCACGGGCGGCGGCTCGCCGGCGAACGTCGTCGCGTCGGCCGACACGCTGCGCGAAAAAGGCGTAAAGCGCGTCGGTCCGTACGCCGTCACGAAAACGATGGCGAGCACCACCACCGCGTGCCTCGCGACGCCGTTTCACATCAAGGGCGTCAACTATTCAATCAGCTCGGCGTGCGCGACCAGCGCGCACTGCATCGGCAACGGCACCGAGATGATTCAGTGGGGCAAGCAGGACGTCGTGTTTGCGGGCGGCGGCGAGGAACTTCACTGGAGCCTCTCCGGCTTGTTCGACGCGATGGGCGCGCTGTCCACCAAATACAACGACAGCCCCGAGCGCGCATCGCGCACTTACGACCGCGACCGCGACGGCTTCGTAATCTCGGGCGGCGGCGGCATGGTCGTGCTCGAGGAATACGAACACGCGAAAGCGCGCGGCGCAAAAATCTACGCGGAAGTCACCGGCTACGGGCTCACCTCGGACGGTCACGACATGGTCGCCCCGAGCGGCGAGGGCGCGGCGCGCTGCATGAAGATGGCGCTCGCTGGCGTGAAGGGTCCGGTCGACTACCTGAACTCACACGGCACCAGCACACCGGTCGGCGATGCCAAGGAGCTCGAAGCGATTCGCGCGGTGTTCGGCGACAAATTGCCGCCAATCGCGTCGACGAAATCGTTGACCGGGCATTCGCTTGGCGCCGCCGGCGCACACGAAGCGGTCTATTCGCTGTTGATGATGCAAGAGGGTTTCATCGCGGCGTCGGCGAACATCGAGAATCTCGATCCAGTCGCCGAGGGCTTCCCAATCGTCCGGGAAGTGCGTGACGCGAAGCTCGAGACGGTGATGTCGAACAGCTTTGGGTTTGGCGGGACGAACGCGACGCTGGTTTTTTCTAAGATTTAAGTTTTTTGGTCCCAGTGCCACGGTTCGGGGCGGTGTAGGGCGAAGCCCTGGGCGAGGTCGCCGCCGAGGCTCTGGACGCGCTCGAATGCCGCGTCCGTTTCCACGAATTCCGCAACTGTGCGCACGCCAATCGCACGGCTCAGCTCGTAAATTGCCCGCACCATCGCCGCGCTGACCGGATCGGTCGCGACGTCGCGCACGAAGGTCCCGTCGATTTTCAGGTAATCGACGGACAGGCTGCGCAAATAACCGAACGACGCCATCCCCGTGCCGAAGTCGTCGAGCGCGATGTGGCTGCCGAGACCGTGCATCCGCTCGATGAACGCCTGCGCGGCGTCGATACTCGCAATCGCCGCGGTTTCCGTGATCTCGAAGCAAATCATGCGCGGCGGAACCCTTGTCCGCTTGAACATGTCGTGCACGTACTGGCCAAAATCCGGATCGCAGAGCGTCGCACCGGACAAGTTGATTGCATACACGTCATCGGTCCCGGCGCGCCCGGCTAGCGCGTCGCGGACACCGGACAATGCGCGCTGGACGACCCGTCGGTCGATGGCCGGCGCGAGGTTGAACCGCTCGGCCGCCGGCAGAAACCGCCCGGGTTCGACGAGCGTGCCGTCGCGCTCCCGCAGCCGGACGAGCAACTC
>CAYXYM010000134.1:0-2613 GCA_964469285.1 uncultured Gammaproteobacteria bacterium
GGTACCGTTCCGGTGTTCCACCCGGACGTGAAAGTGTGGGAGGTCACGAAGCGCGCTGACGGCAGCCACGTCGGTCTTTGGTACCTCGACCCGTTCGCCCGTCAGGGCAAGCGCTCGGGTGCGTGGGCGACCAGCTACCGCAGCCACACAACCTTCGACGGCCAGGAAACGGTGTTGTCGTCGAACAACTCGAACTTCATCAAGGGCGCGCCCGGCGAGCCCGTGCTGATTTCGTGGGACGACGCTAAGACCTATTTTCACGAGTTCGGCCACGCGCTGCACGCACTGTCGTCGAACGTCGAGTACCCGTCGCTGAACGGTGGCGTGCGCGACTACACCGAGTTTCAGTCGCAGCTGCTCGAGCGCTGGCTCCCCACCGAGTACGTCATCGAAAACTACCTGCTGCACCACGAGACCGGCGAGCCCATTCCAGAGGAACTCGTCGCGAAGCTTCGGGAGGCCGCGACCTTCAACGAAGGGTTCTCGACGACCGAGTACCTCGCGTCGGGTCTGGTCGACATGATGTATCACACGACGGACCCTGAGGGCATCGACCCGCAGGCGTTTGAAGCGGCCGCGCTCGAAGAGCTCGGCATGCCGGACGAGATTCCGATGCGCCATCGCTCGACCCACTTCGGTCATATCTTCTCGGGTGAGGGTTATTCGGCGGGTTACTACGGCTACCTATGGGCGGAAGTGCTGACCGCGGATGCGGCCGAGGCGTTCGCGGAGTCGCCGGGCGGGTTCTACGACGAGAACATGGCCGAGAAGCTCGTGGAGCATCTGTTCGCGCCGCGCAATTCGGTCGACCCCGACGAAGCGTACCGCGCGTTCCGCGGTCGTGACGCCGAAGTCGACGCGCTGATGCGCGCACGGGGCTTCCCTATCCCGGATTAATCGCGCCGCGATGGAATGACCACCTGCGGTGCGATTCTCGCGCCCAGCACCTGTTCCACCGCGTGCGCGATTTCCAGCAGGCGCGGCTCGCTGCAGGCGGGCCCGGTAAACATCACGCCATACGGTACGCCGCCATCGAACCCGGCCGGCACCATCACGCTTGGATAACCGGCACGCGCCGCGATTGGCGCGCCACTGCTGCGTGGGAACAACAGTGCGTCGAGGTCATCGGCGGCGAATGCCGCATCGAGTCCACCACGCGCGAGCTCGAGGTCCTTCGCGCGGTCGGCGAGGTAGCGCGCACGGTCCGCCGCGACATCCATCTCATCGGAGATGTCGAGCTGCGCCTGCCCGTAGCGGATCGCGCCGCGCTCGGCATTCGCTAGGTTGAACTCACGCAGTTCCGTCAACGATTTCACCGGCGCGCTGTCGCCGAGCGTCGCGAGGTAGGCGTTGAAATCGCGCTTCATGCCGTATTTGAATACCACCGAGCAATCGTCATCCGCGCCTTTCGCGTCGTCGAGTCCTGCGCACACGCGCCATTCGCGGTTCGCGTTGCCGGTTGGAATGGTGACGTCGATTACGGTCGCACCTCGTGCGCGCAACGCGTTGCGCACCGGCGCGAGCAGGGGGCCAGCATCGTTGCGCGGCACACCGATTCGCGCGCCGTCAATCGGGACCTGCTCGGTCTTGGGCTCCAACGGCGGGCACGGCGAGGTATCGGACTCGATCGCCGCGAGCATCAGCGCGGCGTCGACGACGCTGCGGGCCATCGGCCCGGCGACGTCCTGGTCGGCGGTAATCGGCATGATGCCGCGTGTGCTGACACGGCCGAGCGTCGGCTTGATCGCGGCAAGCAGCGTTGCATTCGATGGATACAGGATGGAGCCGGAGGTCTCGGTGCCGATGTTCGCGGCCCAAAAGCTCATCGCGGTGCCGATGCCGGAGCTCGAGCCGCCGGCCTCGAGGCGCGTGCCGTACGGATTCACGCCCTGACCGCCGACGGCGCTGTAATTGCCCGGCATGCCGTCCGCGACCCAGTTCGCGAGTTCGGTGTTCGTGGTCTTCGCGATGACGATTGCACCGGCTTCCTCTAGGCGCGTGACTACGTCGGCGTCGTACGGTGGGTGGTATCCATTGAACGCGAGCGCGCCGCCTGTGGTCGGCATTGCGGTCGTGTTGATGATGTCCTTCACTGCGATCGGGATACCATGCAGCGGCCCGCGCACCGTGCCGGCGCGCCGCTCGGCGTCGCGCGCCCGCGCGATTTCAAGTGCTTTCGGGTTGAGCGCCATTACCGCGTTGAGGTCGTCGTGTTCTGCAATGCGGGCGAGCGACTGCTCGACGAGAACAGCCGCAGTCGTCCGGCCGTCGGCCATCGCGGCCTGCATCTCCACAATGGTGGCCTCGACGACGTCGAACGGTTCCAGGCGCTGGGCCGCGCACGCCCATAGCAAGAGCGACGCCGCGACCACTGCGGTACGCTTGATCCATGACTGCATCGATTGACCTTACCATTGTTGCGCGCACGAGTGACATCGGCGGTTTCAAGGTACAGCGGGCGTTGCCGAGTGCACAGCGGCGGATGGTCGGACCGTTCGTGTTTCTCGACCAGATGGGACCCGAGGTGTTGTCCGCGGGCCGCGGGCTCGACGTCGCGCCGCATCCGCACATCGGGCTCGCGACCGTGACCTACCTGTACGACGGCGCGTTATT
>CAYXYM010000135.1:0-4151 GCA_964469285.1 uncultured Gammaproteobacteria bacterium
TAAGTACAGGAGGCCGCTGAACACGGTTGTCAGCAGTGTGACGGCGATCCAGCTATCGACCAGCACTCGGTTCGTTCCAAACGCCGCGCCATAAACGATGAGTACGACGCACGCGGTCTGCGCGAGCGTGTTGAGCTTCGAAATCGTGGTGGGGTTCGCGCTGACCGGTGCGCGACGGTGAAAGTACAACGCGATGATGATGACGTCGCGCGCGAACACGGTCCAGACCAGCCACCAAGGTGCGAGACCGAGCCAGCCGAGGGTGAAGAACACAGCGACAAGCAGCGCCTTGTCGGCCGCCGGGTCGAGCAACGCGCCGACGCGCGTTTGCCAGTCGTAGCGTCGTGCGAAAAATCCGTCAAGCGCATCGCTGGCGCCCGCGAGCACGAACAGCCAGAGCGCCGGCTCGTACTGACCGTCGAGGAGCCACACCGTGATCGGGACGACCAGCGACATTCGCGCGATGCTGATCGCGTTCGGCAGGTGCTGGAGTTTCATGGCCGTAGGGTATAACGCAATGCGCCGGTCAACGCCTCGAAGTCGTCTGGTGCACGCGTAAGTCTCGATCCGAGCGCGATCGCGCGCTCGAGCTGCTCGGCCGTGCCGCGCAATTCGAGCGCAAACACGACCTGGTCGCGTTCGACCCGTTCGACCGCCACACCGGCGACCGGCGACAGCGATCGAAGGTAACCCAGCACGCTCGCGTAATCCGGGATGCCATCAATCCCGGCGACGACAATGCGCGTCCGCCCGTCAGCGGCGGTGTCGGGCACGAGCGAGAAGCGCTCGGCGAATCCGTCGGCGACCCAGTGGACGCCGTCGGCGACAACGGCGTCGAGTGCGCCCCGCTCGGTGTTGTGGTGGCTGCTCACGCCGTCCGAATACAGGATCCAGCGCGCACCCCATTCCTCCCCGCCGATCCGAAACACGCGTCCAACCAGAATGGCGTCCGACCGATAGCGCTGCGACGCGCCGGCGATGGCATCGTCGAAGCCACCCCACAAATCCGAAAATGGCAGTGCGGCGCGGTCCTGCAAGTCCATCAGCGGCGGGATAATTGGAACGCCGCGCAAGCGCGCCGCGCTCGTCAGCGAAGCGAGGATGCCATGCGGCGCGTCGGGAGCAACGAGGTCGCGGTCAGCGCCGTCGTCGTACGCGAGCCAGACAAGAACCGCCGGCCGTTCGCGCCCCCAGATCGGCACGTCGCGCTCGACGAGCGCGCGCTGTACGGCCACCGCGTCGAAGCGCGCCCACAGGTTCATTTGCTGGCGCGACTCGCCGGTCTCGGGGTCAATGACGGATTGCTGCTCAAAGCGGAACTGTTGGACCAGGCGGCCCGCATCGGCGTCGATTGTCGCCGCATCGAGCCGACCGCTCGCGCGCACGAACACGACCGACAGCGCGTCCTGCAACCCCTGCTTCTGGGCGGCTGCCGACTGATCGGCGACGGGCACCGTCGCCTCATATAATCGGTCGACGACCACCGCCTGCACGGGCGTAGCGGTAGAGACGAGCGACGCGAACAGCATCGCCAGGACAATCAGGGGTCGAGTCGGCACTCGTGTAAAATACCATGCTCCGCCTGGCCGAGACACGCTCATGCCCGTCCGTACACCCTTGACCTATCGAGATGCCGGCGTCGATATCGACGCGGGCGATGCACTCGTCGAGCGGATCAAAGACGCGGCGGCCCGTACGCGGCGGCCCGGCGTACTCGCAGGACTCGGCGGCTTCGGCGCGCTGTTCGAACTGCCGACCGGCTACGACAAGCCAGTGCTGGTCTCCGGCACGGACGGCGTGGGCACGAAGCTCAAGCTCGCGATCCAGTACGGCAAACACGACACCATCGGCCAGGACCTCGTTGCGATGTGCGCGAACGACATCGTCGTGGTCGGCGCAGAACCGCTGTTCTTCCTCGACTACTACGCCAGCGGCAAGCTCGACGTGGAGACGGCCGCAGAAATCGTCGGCGGCATCGCAGCGGGTTGCGAGCTCGCAGGCTGCGCGCTCGTCGGCGGCGAGACCGCGGAGCTCCCAGGCATGTACCACGACGGTGACTACGACCTCGCGGGTTTCTGCGTCGGCATCGTCGAGAAGGCACGCATCATCGACGGCGCAAATGTGGCCGATGGCGATACCGTGCTCGGTATCGCGTCGTCGGGCCTGCACTCGAACGGCTATTCGCTCGCGCGCAAGATTGTCGAGGTCTCCGGCGCAAAGCTCGCCGACGATTTCGACGGCCGCCCGCTCGGCGAGGTTCTGCTGGAACCGACGCGCATTTACGTAAAAGCCCTGCTCGCACTCGCGGCAGCCCTCGACGTGCACGCGCTCGCGCACATCACGGGTGGCGGACTGCCCGGCAACCTGCCGCGCGTGCTCCCCGACGGTGTCGGTGCGACGCTCGACGCGTCGGGCTGGCAGCGCCCGCGAATATTCGACTGGTTGCAGGCCGAGGGCGCGGTCGCGGATGACGAGCTATTTCGCACGTTCAACTGCGGCATCGGTATGTGCGTGGTCGTGGCTGCGGCAGACGCCGAGCGCGCAATCGAGGTACTCGCAGAGCACGGTGAGCAGGCGACCGTCATCGGGCGGATTACGGGCGGCGTGGACGGCGTGGTCATCGACTGATGTTGTCCGTTGCCGTACTCGCATCGGGCCGTGGCTCGAATCTGCAGGCGCTCATCGACGCGGCCGCAAAGCACGACAGCGGCTTCGCAATCCGCTGTGTCGTTGCGGACCGCGCGGACGCCGGTGCACTAGCGCGCGCGAAAGCGGCGGGCATCTCCGCGCACTTTATCGACCCGGCCGTGCATACCGACCGTGCGTCGTATGACGCAGTGCTCGACGCGGCGCTCACCGGGCACGACCTCGTGGTGCTCGCCGGCTTCATGCGGGTGCTGGGTTCAGCGCTCGTTCAGAAGTGGGCAGGCAGGATGGTGAACATTCACCCTTCCCTGCTACCTAAATACCGGGGCCTCAATACCCACCAGCGCGTGCTGGACGCCGGCGACGCAGAACATGGAGCGAGCGTGCATTTCGTGACTGAGACACTCGATGGCGGGCCTGTCATCCTGCAGGCGGTGATTCCGGTAGACGCCGCCGAGGACGTGGCGACGCTCGCGGCGCGCGTGCAGGCGCAGGAGCACCGCGTCTACGCGTTTGTCGTCAGCCTGTTCGCACGCGGGCGAGTCGCGCTCACAGACGGGCGCGTGACGCTCGACGGTAAGTTGCTATCGGCGCCGCTGGTCGTGTACACAGACACGGATCTCGAATGCATCGCCGCCTGATTCTCATCGCAGCGCTGCTGGCCGCCACCGGCGATGCCAGGCCACAGGATGTGGGAGCGGCGCCTTCGCTCGTTCCGTTTGAAGCCACCTACTCGGTCACGCGCGGGCGCCTGCGCCTCGGCGAGATGAAATCGACGCTTCAGACGGCGGCCGACGGCGTGTGGCGTTATTACTCGGATTCGGAGACGACCGGCTTCGTCGCGATGTTCCGGCAGATCACCATCGATGAGGGATCGACGTTTCGCGTGGAGAACGGGCAGGCCATCTCCCTGACGCACACTTACCACATGGGCGGCAGCCGCAAGAACCGAGATTTCTCACTTGAATTCGATTGGGACACACACGAAGTGCGCGGCATCGTCCGCGGCGAAGCGGTTACCGAGGCGGTGGGGCCCGGCGCAGTCGACCGCCACACGGCGCCGCTCACCGTTGCGCTCGCCGTCGCCGGCGCGCGCGACTTCCCGTTCGACCTTGAGATGATGGACCGCGGCCGCACGCGGCACTATCACGCAACATTAAGCGGTGAGGAAACGCTCGATACCGAGGCCGGGGAAATTGCGACGGTGCGCGTGTTGCTCGTACGCGCGGACGATCCCGAGCGGCAGTTCCGGTTCTGGTTCGCGCCCACGCTCGACTACGTGCCGGTGCGCATCCAGAGCGTCGACGATGACGGCAAGACCATCACCCTGCAGCTGACCGCGTACACCCCCAGCTAATCATCGCGGCACGGAGCGCCGCTCCCACCTGACGACGCGAACCATGGCAGCAAGGCCTCAGCCGGCCAGCGGAGCGGACGGACAACTCGCCGGGAGCGACCGAGACGGCCGTGGGTAAGCCCTTCAAACGAAGGCGCCGCACAGCGGT
>CAYXYM010000136.1:0-2924 GCA_964469285.1 uncultured Gammaproteobacteria bacterium
GGTAAGTGTCGACGAACTCCGCATTGCGCGGATCGGACTGCGCGTCGGCGGCGACGACCACGTCGCTGCCAGTCATCGCTTCGAAGTAGACCGGGAAGTGGGCGCGGTACGCAACAATGCCGCTGGAATGTTGTCTTGGGGTCGCCTCGAACTGATCGTGGCAGGTGGACGATTCGCCGTCGTCGGCGTTAATCCAGATGCTCGTGCGCTCGACCCCGAGTACGAAAGCCGTGGTCTCCGTCACGACGGGAATCGCGGTCGCGAGGTCGTGCTCGTACTGGCGCCACCGACGGCTGAGGTCAAGCAGCGCTATCTGGCGGTCGGCGTCGGTCCGTTTCATGGGACCGCAATGGTACACGCTATACGATGCGGTTACGGCCGCTCTGTTTGGCTTCGTACATTCTTTCGTCGGCGGCAGTGATGAGGTTGTCGAGCGACTGGCCGTTGAACTCAGCGACACCTGCAGACACGGTGAACTGCGGGACGTTGCGGCGCTCACGGCCGATGCCGCGGCGCAGCTCGTCGAGTACCAGCAACGCGCCCTCGCGGTCGGTATCCGGGAGAATGATCAGGAACTCCTCGCCGCCCCACCGACATGCGAAATCGGTCTCGCGCAGCCGGCGGCGGAAATCATTGGCGAGCTCGCATAGCACTTCGTCGCCGACGTGGTGACCATGCAGGTCGTTCACCCGTTTGAAGAAGTCGATGTCGAGCATCGCGACCGACAGGGGCTGCTTCGTGCGGGTGGCGCGGTTAATCTCTTTCTGTAGCTGCTCGTCCGCCCAGCGTCGGTTATAGAGACCGGTCAGCGTGTCGCGGATCGCAAGCTCGCGCAGTTCGTGTTCGAGCTCGCGCTGGTAAGTGACGTCGCGGAAGCTCC
This sequence comes from uncultured Gammaproteobacteria bacterium, assembly GCA_964469285.1. Taxonomy (GTDB): domain Bacteria; phylum Pseudomonadota; class Gammaproteobacteria; order Natronospirales; family JAIVGZ01; genus JAIVGZ01. The sequence goes on from CAYXYM010000136.1 coordinate 881, forward strand.
ACACGCGGCCGATGATCTCGCCGCCGAGTTTCTGCGGTTGGCTCGAGCACTCGATCGAGCGGCCATCCTTCAGTTCGAAAATATCGAGTCGCTCCGCAGTCGGATGCTCGTGCGACGCGCGCCAAATGTTCATGATCTCTTCGTGATCGACCCCCATGGCGGCAACATGCTCGGCACGCGGGCCGTTATCGCCGCTCGGGCCCATCAGCTCCTCGGGCATGCCGAACATGTCGAGCACGAGCTGGTTGGAGAACGTCACGGCGCCCTTGCTATCAATCGAGATGATGCCGGCACCCGTCGCTTCGAAGGCGGCGTTCAGCAGCGACACCTTGCGGGCGGCTTCGCGCTCGGCCTCGTGGCGGTGGTGAATGTCGTACGCGAGCGAGACAAGGTTCGCGAAGAACATTGCGCTGCGCTTCTCATCCTCGGTGAAGTCGCGCGTACCGTTGACGTGTTCGTGGCTGAGGATGCCGATGACGCGGCCGCCGTGGCGAACCGGCGCGTCGAGCACCGAGCCAATGTTCAGTGGTTTGAAATAGGAGTCGTAGGCGCCGATCGCGCGTGGGTCGGTTTTGGTGTTCTCAATGACGATTATGTCTTCGCCGGGCATCGCCTCGACGTAATCGGAAATTTCGTCGACGCCGAGCGTGTGACCGCTCGAGTGTTGTTGCGTTGTCGCTTCGAACAAGTCGCTGCAGGTGACCGAACGATTCGCCTCGTCGAAAATCCAGATGCCGGTGCGTTCGACGCCTACCGCAAGCGCAGACGCCTCGACGATGGCTGCGGTCGCTTGGTCGAATTCATGTTCTGGTACACGCCAACGGCGACTGATCTGGAGCACGGCTTCCTGTTGCCGCTCAAGACGCTGTCGCTGGGCGCGATTCGTCGTAATTGACATACTCCCCCGATGCCCACGCATCCCCGCGGGCATGGGGAAATAGTACACCCGTCAATCGCGCGGGTCGTCCTTCGGGTTGACGTAATTTATTTGCCACGGTCCAACGCCATGCAATTGGACTATTGTGGTACCAGATGTCCACGCGAAATGGCGCGACTCCGGTTGCATGACTGCGTATGCACCTGTCGACAGGGCAGTGGTCGACGCGCGATCGAACGCGTTGCCCATGCCGACGTTGAACGTCCCTTCGATGACCGTGATGTTCTCGGTCGCGGGGTGCCAATGCGGCGGAATCTCGTAGGCGTCCGGCATGCGGATGCGCAGCGTAAACACGCCCTCCGCGCCCGGGTTGCCGGTGATGACGGCCACTTCGGCGCCTGCGGGCAGCGACGCGATCGGACCCCAATCAAGGTCGTCGGCGTTGCCAATGGCATGGTCGGCGTCGTCGGCGTGGCTGGTCGTAAGCCCGAAGGCCAGGAACAGCAGAACGGTCGCGAGGATCTTCAGTCGGTTCTTCATGGCGCAACATTAGACCCGGGATAGCCGCGGTAGAATCGGGTGGATGCCTGAATCAGCAATATCCGGAGTGTTTGTGGCGCGGGGGCCGGTTAAGGTGATTCCATGAATTCAGCCACCCGCACCCGCGCCATCGTCGACGCCTGCCGCCAAATCGAGGTGGCCGATGCGCCGCCGCGTCTTGACGCGCTCGCAGCGGCGGCGGGCTTGAGCCGCTACCACTTCCACCGCGTGTTCAAGCGCGAGACGGGTCTTACGCCGCACGCGTATTACTGTGCGCATCGCGAGCGCCGCCTGCGCGAGCGGCTCGGCGACGGCGCGCGGGTGACCGACGCGATTTTCGACGCAGGTTACGGCTCGAACGCCCGCTTGTACGAAAAGGCGGACGCGATCTTGGGCATGCGCCCCGGCGACTACCGCAAAGGCGGCGCGACCGCCGAAATCCGCTTCGCGATCGGCGAGTGTTCGCTCGGCGCAATTCTGGTCGCACAGAGCGAACGCGGCGTTTGCGCAATCCTGCTCGGCGACGACCCCGACGCGCTCGCGCGCGATTTGCAGGACCGGTTTCCGAACGCTGTACTCGTCGGCGGCGACGGCGCATTTGAGCGCCTCGTTGCGCAAGTCGTTGGC
>CAYXYM010000137.1:0-3505 GCA_964469285.1 uncultured Gammaproteobacteria bacterium
CACGCGGATCGAGTGCTTCGATGCGCTGCTGGTGCAGCACAAGGCGACTCTCGTCGATCGCGCGGGATATACGCGAAATCCATGCCATCTGCGCATGTCTTAGCGACAGCTCACCGTCATCCGATGCGAATGCGTGCACACGGTTGCGGCCGTTCTCTTTCGCGGCCCAGCAGGCGCTGTCCGCGGCGGCGAGTACCGTATCTGCACTATCAGCGACCGTCAGATCAACGAGCCCCGCCGAGGCACCGATCCGGAACACCTGACCGCTCCATTCAAATCGGAGATCCTGCGCCTGCTCAATCAGGCGCTCGCCGACGGTGCGCGCGTCTTCGAGTCCGCCACGGCTCAGGACCGCACAGAATTCATCGCCCCCGAGGCGCGCGAGAATCTCGCCGTGCTCGAGTTGCGCCTGCCAGAGCCCGGTGAGTTGCTGCAGCAAGCGGTCGCCCGCTCGGTGCCCGCAGAGGTCATTGACGACCTTGAACTGGTCAAGGTCGAGGTAAAGGACCTGGCGCGCGCCCGGGGCACGCGCCGCAAGAAGTTCTGCGAGCCGCTGCTCAAGGAACTGCCGGTCCGGCAACCCTGTCAATGCGTCGCGGCCCGGCACGGCGCCGCCATCGGTTGCGACATCGCGCAGGATATAGATGCGGCCGTGGCTGTGCGTTGTCGTGGACACCAACACGAGCCGCTCGCCGCCACCTCGCTGGCGCAACACGCGGAACACGCCATCCGGCAATGGCTGGCCACGCCGCACCGTGCAGTCGTCGTCACCAGGCTCTTCCATGTCGAGCGCCGTCCCGAGCGCGCGACCAATCAGTTGGCCGGCCTTCAGCCCGGTCAGGCGCTCGGTGGCAGCGTTAATTTGCACAATTGCGTCGTTGTGGTCCGTCTGGATGATTGCATCGCGAATGCTCGCGAGCGCCGCATCCGCGGAACGTAACTGGCGCACCATGGCGTGGTAGCCCGGGTCGCGGTCGATCATTTGCGGCCGCTTTTCATGTGTTCAATCCGTTCGGCGACCGCCGCGAGTTCATCCGGCGTCATCCGCTTCAATGCATGCAGGCCCGCGCGCAGCACCTCGCCCTTGTTGAAAAGGATGCCTTCGCGCGCATACACGATCTGCAATTCGCGAATCAGGCGGTGATCCTTGTCCGGCATCGTGAAGCTGTCGCGCACGATGCGGCGCCCCGTTGGCGGGGTTTTGGTGGGCGCTTGGATGGGCCGACGTTCCATAAGGACTTGCAAGTATAGTTAGTATTTCCGATTTGTCTAGTAACGCCTATTCGCATCCTTGTATTGATATAAACCATATGACGAATGAGAATATACAAGAGATAGCTTCCCTATCCTACTGTTTTATTGAGTTTTATAGGGTTTTGTTGTCGAGCCAGGCCGAAAATTCCGGTCCGAGCTCTGGATGCGCGCGGCCGAATTCGACCGTCGCCTGCAAATAGCCGAGCTTGCTGCCGCAATCAAAGCGCTCACCCTCATAGCGGAAGGCGGTCACGCGCTCGTCTTCGAGCAGGTCGGCAATCGCATCCGTCAGCTGGATTTCACCGCCCGCGCCGCGACCCGTCGTTTCTAGCTTGTCGAAAATCCGTGCGGTGAGCACGTACCGGCCGACAACGGCGAGGGTCGACGGCGCGACATCCGGGGCCGGTTTCTCGACCAGCGCGGTGATTCGATCGCCGTCAGTCGCCGCGATGCCGTACCGCCCGGTTTCCGAGCGCGGGACGTCCTGTACCGCCAGCACGCTTGCGCCGGTCTCCTCGTAGCGCGCGCGCATCTGCGTCATACAGCCAGGCGTTGCGCGGATCAGGTCGTCCGCGAGGATCACGAAGAACGGCTCGTCGCCGACGACCGGACGCGCGCACAACACCGCGTGTCCGAGGCCGAGCGCCTGAGCCTGTCGTACGTAGGCGCACGACACGTGCGGCGGCAGGACGTCGCGGGCGATCTGTAACAGCGCCTCTTTCTGACCCGCGGCGAGCTCGGCCTCGAGTTCGTACGCGCGGTCAAAGTGGTCCGGAATCGAACGCTTGTTGCGACCGGTCACGAAAATCAGCAAGTCGGCGCCGGCTTCAATCGCCTCTTCGGCCGCGTATTGGATAAGCGGCTTATCGACGATCGGCAACATTTCCTTCGGGCTCGCTTTCGTCGCGGGCAGGAAGCGGGTACCGAGGCCAGCGACCGGGAACACGGCCTTACGAATAGGTTTTGGCATGCCAGAAGTTATACTCAAGTAATGCGACCGGAACAACTCACGCTTCAGGCTCGAACGGAGCGCGGTATTCGGGCGATGGTTGTACTCAGCCATCGCTGGCCGACCTACGAGTCCGATCCGGAGCAAGCGACGCGCGCGATCATTCAGGCCGCAGCCGTCGCGCTCGGCGTAGAACGCGCAAGCCTTTGGCTGCTAAACGACGACAACAGCGCGCTCGTCTGCCAGGACTTGTACGAGGCGAGCCCCCACCGCCACTCGCGCGGCTACAAGCACGCAGAACCGGAGTGCCCGTCCTACTTCGCGGCACTTTTATCCGAGGAGTGGATCATCGCCGCAGACGCGCAGCAGGATCCGCGCACGAAGTGTTTTGCAAGCAGTTACCTCGCGCCCCATGGCATTGGCGCGATGCTCGACATGCCGATCCGCGTCGCCGGTTCCGTTGCCGGCGTGCTACGCCACGAGCATGTGGGCGGCCCGCGGATGTTTCAGACCGACGAGCAACTCACGGCCAGTTTCCTCGCGACACTCGCATCGCTCGGCCAGGAGTCCCAGCGACGTGCTGAGACCGATTCACAACTTGAGCGCGCGGCGTCCATCCTCGACGCGAGCCTCGACGCGACGGGCGCGGCGGTGCTGGTCGTCGACCTGCGCGGCTCAGTCATCCACTACAACCGGCGCATGCTCGAGCTGTGGGCGATGGATGAAGCGCTGATGGGCCCTGACGGTGACAGTGGGCGGCGCATCGAACACCTCGCGGTCCAGACGGCCGACCCGGCGCGGTTCATTGCGCGCCACCGCAGGATCTCCGCGGACAGCAACGAGCGCAGTAGCGACCTCATCGTTCTCAACGACGGGCGTGCAATCGTGCGGACAAGCGCGCCGCAATGGTTCGGGGGCGAGGTAATCGGCCGCGCGTGGAGTTTCCGAGAAGTCGACCGCGACTAACGACGGTCGGTCAGGTCCGCGTTGAGCGAGCCCCAGTACACGGCAAGACGCGCGACGGCGTCGGTAAAATCGGCAAAATCCACGGGTTTCCGGATGTAACTGTTCGCGCCGGCCGCGTACGCGCGTTCCATGTCTTCCTGCTCACCCGATGACGTCAGCATCACGACTGGGATGTGCTTGGTTCGCTCGTCCCCACGCAGGCGTTTCAGAAGGTCAACGCCGTCAAGCTTCGGTAGTTTGAGATCCAGCAGGATTGCGACCGGGAGCACTGGCGGGCGCGCTGAATACGCCCCTCTGCAAAAAATGAAATCGAGCGCTTCCTGGCCATCGCGACAG
>CAYXYM010000138.1:0-5622 GCA_964469285.1 uncultured Gammaproteobacteria bacterium
AGAGTCTCGGAAAAGTAAGAGGCATCCGGTTTTCACTGGATGGTTCTGTAGCCTTCCGGCTCATGATAAGCGTACGCGTAGAACGCCGCCTCACCCATTCCCGTGCCCGGCCAAAATCCGGCGCTCGCCAGCTCGTGTGAATACGCTTCCTGCATGACCCAATCTGCACAGTTGGGCGCGCCGCCCGGATGCCTTGGCGCCTCCCGACCAGAAAACCGTGTCACCGCGAGATCGAACGCACCCCAGAAAAAGTGCACGGGGCTGGCCTTGCCGATAAACCGTGCGCGGAACATCTTGAACACGCGATCGACCTGTACCAGCGCTCGCCAGAAGCGATGCATTGCATCGGCATCGTAGCTCGCGTGCAGTTCGTCCTTTTCGAAAGGGATTGCGTCGACGACTTCCGTCGGCCGGGTGAATATCTCCACCTTGATGCCGAGCTCGCGCAGCAAGCGCATGGTTTCGCCATAAAAGGCGGCGACCGTCATGGGTTTCAGTGCGAGCGTGCGCGCGTCGCCGGATGACGTGGTCATGCGCAATTCGTGATCGACAAAATCGAACGAGATATCAATGGCATCGGTTCCGTAGGGAATCGGCGAAGTCGCAAGGCCACGGGTCGTCACGTAAAGCGTGGATCCCCAGGAGTGGTTGATCCACGGCGACAGCTCCAGTCGGATCTTGCCGATCACTTGCGCCCACATATGCACTGTTTCGCAGGTTCCCTGCCACGCTTGCAATGCCGGCAGCGTCGGCCAACCAAATCGGTCTGTTCGTTTCATGTGACCTCCGCTCTAGGGCGCGATGCAGACCGCATACAGCGCCGCGATGCGCGGCTTGAGTTCGTGTTCGCGGTCGAGTACCGACGCGAGCAACACGCGCGCACCGGCCGAATCGCCCTTCCGCTCCGCGAGCCAACCCGCATACAGGTAGACGAGTTCGACGACCGCCGGGTCGTCGGGCCAGCGTGAAACGTCGATACGACCCAGCCGGTCGAGCACACGCGTGTCGTTCGACGCGAGCGCCGCGCGTACCAGCGCGACGCGCGCCGTTGGCCCGGGTTCAAAGCTCGGCGACAGGCGCCAAGCCTCGATCAGTACCTCCACGGCGAGCGCATAGCGCTTGTCCGTCGCGGCGGCAACGACCAAACGCCGTGCGACCAACACGGCGGGCGCGTATAGGCGGCGTATCAACAACAGCTCCCAGAGCTCGTGCAGGTAGGCAGTCTCGGTGACGCCGTCGGGCGGTGGCAACTGTGTCCATTGCTCGATCGCGGCGCGGTCGCCGCGCGTCTTCGCGGCATCGATGGCGTCGGCCACCTTCTCGACCGACGCCGCGCTCGACACCGCGGCGCGCTCAACCTCGTCCGCGGCCACGATCTGCACCGGCAGCGCCGCAAATTCTCGGTGATGGTGCAATGCATGGCCCTGCAAATGGACAAGCAGCGCAGTGACCCAGATCCCGAGCATCGTCCAGCCGATGGCCGCCACATCCGGCGCCCAGCCATCCATGAGCGCGCGGATACCGTGTACGTCGAGCGTCGCGAAAAAATGTGCGAGTGCGCTGCAGGTCCATTCGGTGACGACACCGCCGACCGCGAGCAGCAACCATCCGGGTGGTCCGGACGCCGCGATGACGCGCGCGATACGGCGCGGATCCAGCGCGGGACCCACCGAGCCCTCGGCAGCGATTAGCGCGAAGACGGACGGCAGCAGCGCCCCGCTGACCCACGCAAACCAGCGAGCGGCCTCGGGCGCGGCAAGGTACAGCAAGCCATAGCCGCCGATGATGCCGGAACCAATCTCAATCAACGGTCGCATCGAGCTCTGGAACAAATCGAGCTGCGCGAGATCGAGCCGCGGCGCGTCGCCGAAGCCCCAGATTGCGCGCGACTGGACCGTGAGCAACCAGGCGAGCAGCACGCCGCCGAACAGCGTAATGAAGAACAGGCCCAGCCACGACGGCGCGAAGACGCCGAGGACGAACCCGAATGGAATCGCGACGAGCACGACCTCTGCCCGCATTGCCCAGCGCAGCGCGAGCGGCAGGTAGGCAAGGGTTCCCGGGGTCTCCAGAAACGGCTTATGGGTCGGGCTGTCACGAACGTCGTACCGAACTCGGCGCATGCTGGAATTCCCCTATAATCGCGCTATGAGGAAAAGCATACGCCTGATGCTTGCCGGCGCGCTCTGCGCGGCGCCGTCGGTCGCGCCTGCGAACGACTGGCTGTTCGATGGCACCGTCGGCCTCATCGCTTACGACAATGCAGGTCGCTCCCGCCTCGTGGCCGACCACCGCGGCGCGACGGCCGTCGAGATTGACGGTGCCGGCCATTATCAGCCGGCGGTCCAGACCGCCGGCGTGCTTTCGTTCGAGGTGTGGGCCGGCGCCGACCGCTATGACCGATTCCACGGGCTGAACCAAGTCCGTGCGGGCGTCGGTGCCACCTATTTCGCGCGCATCGGACTTGGCCCGACTGCGCCGTGGTGGAGCGCGTCGGTCCGGGCCGGTTACCACGATTTCGACAGCGCGCTGCGTGACGGCGCCGCTTGGCATGCGGCCGTCGCCACCGGTAAGAGCTGGCGCGACCGCCTCGACGTGACCGCGCGCGCGACCCTCCGGCGCCAGCACGCCGAGTCCGAAGTCTTCCGCGGTGACACGCTGCGACTCGGGCTCGAAGCCGACTACCGGATGCGCCCGGCATCGAGCGTCTTCGGCGGCATCGCGTGGCAGCGCGGAGACCTCGCGTCGGCGATCGCGGGCGCGGGCAATGTCGGGCCCGTCTGGGTCGACGACACGACATTCGGCGCCGGCTGGCGCAGCTATCGAGTCGATGCGGACGTGCTGACCACCACGCTGGGGGCACAGTTCGCCGTCGGCGAAGCGAGCCAGATTGTGCTCGCCTGGGAGCGCCTCGACGGGCGCGCACGGTCGTTCTCCGCCGACTACGACGGCAACATTTATCGGGCGCAACTCTCCCATGAATTTTAAGGCGCTATCGGCTGCGGCCCTGCTGTTCGCGGCGACACACGCCAGCGCGGCGACGCTAAGCGTTGTCGTGCACGACGCCGACGGCGCCCCACTCGACCAGGCGGTCGTGATTGTGGATGCCGGACTGGCTGTGGACGCCGCTCGCTCGTCGACCACGGTCATCGACCAAGTGAACCGTATGTTCGTGCCGCACGTATCGGTCGTACGCACCGGGACGGCCGTGAGTTTTCCGAACCGCGACGACATCCGTCACCACTTGTACTCGTTCTCCGAGGCCAAGACCTTCGAGCTGCCGCTGTACAAGGGCACGCCCGCCGAACCGGTAGTTTTCGATAAGGACGGCATCGTCACGCTCGCGTGCAATATTCATGACTGGATGCTCGGATTCGTCTACGTGACCGACGCGCCATCGTTTGTCGTGACTGGAGAGGACGGTCGCGCTTCGTTCGAACTCCCGGCGCGCCCGGATTATCGCGTGACGGTCTGGCACCCCAGCCTTGGGCCGGAAACCGAGGGCCGCGTCAGCGTTGTATCGTCAGACGGGGACGCGCCGCTCGAACTGAGTGTGGAGCTTTCCGCAGAAACCGAGCGTGGCTCCCGCCGCCTCCGGCGCGGCCCCGGCCGCTACCGCTGACATGGCAGGCTGGCGGCCTCGGCGGTACCGCACGGAACTGTTGCTGGTCTTTCTCGGTTTGTTCCTCGCGGTGCAGACCGCGGGCTTCGCCGTCACCCGCGTCGCGAGCGAGCGAAATGCGCGCGCTCAGATCGAGGAGTCGCTGGTCGTTGCGGGCGAAACGCTTGCGCGCTTGATGGCGGATCGTGAGCGCCATGTGCTCGAATCCGGCCGCCTGCTTGCCGGCGACTTCGCGTTCAAGGCCACGTTCGCGACACGCGAGCCGCCGACCATCCTGTCGATGCTGGACAATCACCGGCAGCGCATCGAAGCCGACACCATGATCCTCGTCTCGATTGAGGAGACGACGATCGCCGACACGCTGCGCACCACCGAGGTCGGCGAGCCATTCGGGCACCCCTGGTTGATCGACCGCGCGCTGGATGACGACGCCGGTGAAGCGGCCGGTGTCATCTTCCTCGAAGGGCGACCCTTTCAGTTCATCGTGTTGCCGCTGCTGGCGCCGCTGCACGAAGCGTGGATCGCAGTCGGGTTCCGCCTCGACGACGCGTTCGTTGCGCCGCTGAAGTCGCTGTCGCGTGCGGAGGTGTCGCTCGTGACGCCTACGAGCGGCCGCATTCACGCATCGACGCTCGCCGGCCCGGCGCGGAATGCGCTCGAGTACGCGTTGCCGGACGCACTGCCCGAGGGCTCGTTCGCGCTGGAGCTGCAGGGTCGCGAATACCTGTCGCTGCGCGTACCGATTGCCGGTGAGGGCGAACCCATCCATGCGCTGATGATGCGACCGGTGGATGAAGCGCTGGCGCCGTACAAGCGTTTGGAGACGATACTCGGTGCGCTGTTCGTCGTCGGCCTCCTGGCGGCGGGCGGCGGCGCCGCGATGCTCGCGCGCGGCGTCGCGCGTCCGCTCGTTAGCCTCACGCAACACGCGCGCGACATTGCGCGTGGCGACTATGGACAACGCGTCGATCTCGACCGGCGCGACGAGCTCGGTGAGCTTGCCTCGGCGTTCAACGACATGGCGCACGGACTCTCGGAGCGCGACCGGGTTCGCAACCTGCTGGGCATGGTGGTCTCACCGCAGATCGCCGATGAGTTGATGAGCCGCGAAATCCAGCTAGGCGGTGAGGAGCGCGAGGTCACTGTGATGTTTGCGGATTGCCGCGGCTATACGACGTTGTCCGAGAATTTGCCACCCGCGGAAGTCCTCGCCCGGCTCAACGAGATGCTGACCGTTCTCACGGAGGTCATCGAACGACACGGCGGCGTCGTCGATAAATACATCGGTGACGCGGTGATGGCGCTATTCGGCGCCCCGCTTACAAACGCAGACGATCCGGTCCGTGCCGTCGCATGTGCGCTCGAGATGATGTCGGCGATGAAACAGACGCACGGTGGCTTGCAGTTGAGCATCGGCATCAATACCGGTCGTGTTGTCGCCGGCAACATGGGTTCGACGCGGCGCCTGAACTACACCGTCATCGGCGACACGGTGAACCTCGCCGCGCGTGTCGAGTCGTTGACACGAAACTACGATTCCGACGTGCTCGTGACCGATGCAACACGGGTCGCCTGTGGCGACGCGTTCGAGTTCCAAAAGGTCGACAGCGTCGCCGTGAAAGGACGATCGGCGCCGGTCGACGTGTACGAGCCTCGAATCCGTCAGCCGAACAAGCCCAGCTGATCGCCGGTCTGCGCCGGCGGTGCGAACAGGTCGGTGCGAAGCGGCGTGCGTGCACGGTTCAACCCGTGCCTGCGGCACGCGGCGCGGAAACGCGCGCCGATGAGGTCAGCGAACGGACCCTCACCGCGCATCCGTGAACCGAAGCGCGGGTCGTTGTCGCGTCCGCCCCGCATTTGGTTGACCAAGCTCATGACATGCCCGGCGCGCTGCGGATAGTGCTCGTCAAGCCACGCGCGGAACAAGTCCTTCACCTCGTACGGGAGCCGCAGCATCACATAGCCCGCCGTGCGCGCGCCCGCATCCGCCGCCGCTTCAA
>CAYXYM010000139.1:0-4606 GCA_964469285.1 uncultured Gammaproteobacteria bacterium
AATTTTTGCTCAATCCAGCGCCGGAGGCTGAACGGAGGGTCCGGTCGCGGCGGCCGGTTCGTCTCTGCGACGAGCACGTCGCCGTTCGGCAACACGTACAGCCAGCGCGGGTGGTCGAGGCCACTGGCGAAACCATTGACTGCGTAGCCGTCGGCCGCGGTCGGCATCGCGCCATCGGCCCAGCCGATGCGCGGCGCAATGTTGACGGTGGGTAGGGTCGACGGCGCGGGCGGCGGCAACACCGGGTGCGGGCCGATGCCCTCTTCGATCGGCAAGCGGGCGGGCGTCGCGCAACCGGCGAGCGCCGCTGCGAGCAGCGTGCTCAAGACGACCGTTCTAGAAATTGACAAGGGACTCATTGCGCGGGTCGGTCGCGGCTTCGACCACGTTGCCACTATAGCGCCACGTCACGACGTTCATGTTGCCGTAGCGGCGCGGATTTTCGCGCAGCGCGTGACCGCGGTCCGTGAGTGCGCGGCGGAGCGCCGGGTCGAGTGCATCGGGCTCATACAAAATCACATCCGGAAGGAATTGATGGTGGAACCGTGGCCGCGCGGCGATCGCGGCCGCGTCCATGCCGTCGACCCAACCCAGGATGCCGAGCGTGACCATCGTGATGATGCGCGAACCGCCCGGCGTGCCGAGGATCAACAGGCCGTCGGGGCCCTCGACGAAAGTCGGGGTCATGCTCGATACCGGGCGCTTGCCCGGCGCGACGAGATTCGCGTCGGCGGACACGAGTTCGAACCCGTCCGGCTCACCCGCCTTCGGCGCGAAATCGAACATCTCGTTATTCAGCACGACACCCGTGCCGGCTGGCATGAGGCCCGCGCCGTAGCGAAAATTCACGGTCTGCGTCGCAGCAACGCGGTTACCCCAGCGGTCGAGGATCGAGATATGCGTGGTGTGGCTGCCCTGTGCGTTCGCGGTCACCGACGGCAGAATCTCGCTCGGCGTCGCGCGATCCAAACGGATACCGGCGCGCAAACCGGCCGCGTAATCCGCGTCGAGCAGTCGTTCGACCGGTACATCGACGAACGCGGGATCGCCAAGATATTGGCCGCGATCGCGGAATGCGCGCCGCCATGCCTCGACGAGCAGATGCGTGCGCGTGGCGGCGTCGAGGCGCGCGCCATCGTAACCGGCATAGATGTTCAGCGTACCGAGAAGCACTGTGCCGCCGGATGACGGCGGCGGTGCAGTGACGATGCGGTGGCCGCGGTAATGCCCGACGAGCGGTTTGCGCTCCACGACGGCGTAGCTCGACAAGTCCTCGCGTGTCCAGATACCGCCTGCTTCCCGCACGCCGTCGACGAGCTGTGCAGCAATTGCGCCGCGATAGAACGATTCGGCGCCGTCCTGCGCGATGGACTCGAGCGTTGCAGCCAGCGCCGGCTGCGAGAGATGCGCGCCGGGTTCAGGCGGGTCACCGTTGACGAAAAATGCCGTGGTTCCATGGCGCCTAAGCTTGTCGGCGTTCCTGGCGGTCAGCACCGCGAACCGAGGGTCAACCTCGAAACCGTTGCGTGCGAGCCGGATTGCCGGTGCAAGGCTCCGCGCGAGCGGCAGCTCGCCGTATTCACGTGCGAGATGCACAAGCGCTGCGGGCGTCCCGGGAATGCCTGCGGCGAGTGCGCCTTCTCGCATGCGCGCGTAATCAGGGTTGCCGTCGTCGTCGAGAAACAGGTCGGCGGTTGCAGCGAGGGGTGCACGCTCGCGCGCATCGACAAACACATCGCGCTCCTCGCGCGCAACGTGCAACAGATAGAAACCGCCACCGCCGAGACCCGAGCTGTATGGCTTGACGACGGCGAGTACGGCGGATACCGCAACTGCGGCGTCGAACGCATTACCGCCCGATTCGAGGATTTCATGACCAGCTGCAGTCGCGAGCGGATGCGCGCTCGCAATGGCCGCTTCGGACGGCGCAAGGACAGATTTCGCATCGGCGCACCCGGCAGCGACGATCAGGAATGCGGCGAGCAGTAAACGAAACCGCGTCATACCGTCGGGGCGGTCAGCGCGAGGTACTTTTGCTGCAGCTCTTCTCGAGTCTCTTCGTAATCTGGGTTCAGCGGGATGCATGCGACAGGACAGACTTCGACGCACTGGGGCTCGTTGAAATGACCCACACACTCCGTACAGCGCGACGGATCGATTTCATAAATCTCCGCGCCCTGCGAGATTGCCTGGTTCGGGCACTCGGGTTCGCAGACATCGCAGTTGATGCATTCATCAGTGATCATCAGCGCCATGCGCGGATTTTACCGGATGCGCTTGGTCAGTTCAGCTTCGACGGCCGGATGGACGAAAGTTGATACGTCGCCACCCAGCGCCGAAATTTCCCGGACGAGGCTCGACGAGATGTACGAATACTCCTCAATCGGGGTCAAAAACATCGTTTCGACCTCGGGGTCGAGATGCCGGTTCATCCCAGCCAGCTGAAACTCGAACTCAAAGTCCGACACCGCACGCAAGCCGCGCAGCACCACGCCGATGCCGTTTTCCCGCGCAAACTCCACGGTCAGCCCTGAGAAACTCGTTACGTCGACATTCGGGATATCCGCGACCGCGAGCTTGGCCATTGCGACACGTTTTTCGACGGGGAACGCGGGCGCCTTAGTCGGGCTGGTGGCGACCGCGACGGTCACGTGCTCGAACAGCTTCGCGGCACGCCGGATGATGTCGTGGTGCCCGTTCGTGATCGGGTCGAAGGTTCCGGGGTAGAGCGCGCGTGATTTCATCGGCAAAGCCTACCGTGAACGGGCCAGCAGGTGGTAGCCGACCCGACCCGCCTTACCGTGCCGATGCACGCGCCAACCGTCCGGCAACGGCACCTCGGCGAGCGCCGCTTCGGCCTCTACGTAGACATGACCGCCGGTCGCGACCCAGCCGCCGTCGGCCAGCGCCGTGAGCGACGGGCCGACCAAGCCACGCTCGAATGGCGGGTCCATGAACACGATGTCGTTAGCGGCGGTCGCCGGTTTCGCTAAATACGTTGCGACGACCGCGTTAACCGTCACGCCAGCCTCGCAGCGCAGCGCCGCAAGGTGCCCGTCGATGGCGTCCAGCGCGATGCGTTCGCGGTCGACGAAGGTGCACGCGGCCGCGCCACGCGACAATGCCTCGAGTCCGAGTGCGCCGCTGCCGGCGAACAGGTCAAGACAACGGGCGCCGTGAATCACAGGCGCGAGCCAGTTGAACAGCGTCTCGCGCACGCGATCCGGACTCGGGCGAAGCTCGGGCAAATCGGGAAACCGGAAGCGACGGCTGCGCCACTCTCCGCCGATGATGCGGAACTGGTTTTGCATGGGGTGGTAGCATAGCCGCGCATGGCCGACGACGCATCCAAGACCGGTTTTCTTACGCGCCTGCGCGCCAGATTGAATCAAGGCGACTCGTTCCTGACGCGGGACGTTCGCGAGCTGATTCCAACCGGTCGCGCACTCGACGACGACGTCCTCGACGAACTCGAAACGCGCTTATTACTCGCGGATTGCGGCGTCGACGCAACTCGGAAAATCATCAACGCACTCAAGCAGCGTGCACGTAAAGGGCGCATAGAGAACGCAGACGCCGCTTTGCAGGCGTTGTCCGAAATTCTCGCCGACCTGCTGCGACCCGTCAGCCAGCCGCTCGTCGTCGACGCGTCTAAGCCACCGTTCGTCATCTTGGTCGTCGGTGTGAACGGCAGCGGTAAGACGACCACCATCGGTAAGCTCGCTGCACGTTTCCGTGCCGATGGTAAATCTGTGATGCTCGCCGCGGGCGACACCTTTCGCGCCGCGGCCATCGAACAGCTGGTTGCGTGGGGGGAGCGCAACCAGGTCCCCGTCATCGCGCAATCGCACGGCGCCGACCCGGCCGCGGTCGCGTTCGATGCGCTTGAGGCGGCGCGGGCGCGGCGCACAGATGTACTGATCGTGGACACCGCCGGCCGCCTGCACACGAAGCACAATTTGATGGAAGAACTCAAGAAAGTGAATCGGGTTCTCGGCAAGGCCGGCACGGGCGCGCCGCACGAGGTGCTGCTCGTGCTCGACGGTACCGGCGGCCAGAACGCCCTCGCACAGGCGAACCAGTTCGGCAGTGCGGTGTCCGTGACCGGGATCGCGCTGACCAAGCTCGACGGGACGGCGAAAGGCGGTGTGCTGTTCGCCCTCGCCGAGCAGGCCGGCGTTCCGATTCGCTACATCGGCGTCGGGGAAAAAGCCGAGGACCTCGGCGTGTTTGACGCCGACGACTATGTCGCCGCGCTGCTCGAGGAATCGCGGTGATCCAGTTCGACCGCGTCAGCAAACGCTACGACGGTGGCTTCGAAGCGCTGTCCGACGTCAGTTTTCACGTCGCGCCCGGCGAGATGATTTTCCTGACCGGCCATTCGGGTGCCGGCAAGTCCACGCTCATGAAGCTGATTGCGCTGCTCGAGCGCACGACGCGCGGCAACGTCATCATCGATGGCCGCAACCTCGCCGGCATCAAGCGGCGCGGTATCCCTGCGCATCGGCGCAAGGTCGGCGTTATTTTCCAGGACCACAAACTCCTGCACGACCGCACCGTGTTCGACAACGTCGCGCTGCCGCTCATCGTCGCCGGCGTCGGTCAC
>CAYXYM010000140.1:0-4416 GCA_964469285.1 uncultured Gammaproteobacteria bacterium
CGTCGAGCTGGCGGAAGACTTCGCTGAACCACGCAACGCCGCAGAGCACCATCGGCTCACGCGTAATGACCGTCGCAGTCGCGCCGCGGTCCGCGGGGATCAGCGCGGCAGTGAGGTCACCGGCGCCGATGTCCTCGGCGAGCGCGCGCGCGACGGTCTCGACGAGGTCATCCATCAGGCCGTGATGAGTTCGGGTGGGCTCTCGCGATCGAGCACGAGCAGGTGGTGCGCCGGTACCGACTGCCAAGTGCCGTCGTCGAGTGCCTGGCTCGCGACGACCTGCGCGCCGTCCAGGACCTCGCACGCGGTGGAATACATCAGCGGCGCGCAGTCCTGCCCCCACGCGCGGCGCAACGCCAGCACGCGGTCACCGTCGCTGATGAGCAACGTAAGCGTCGCGGGCATGCCGTCGAGCATCGCGGCGATCTGTGCGACGAGTTCGAGGATGCCGTCCTCGACCGGCATGTTCGAGTCGGACGCGAGGATGTTGCGGAGCAACGCGAACCCGGCAGCGCCCGGATCGGTGTAGTCGAGCGCGGCCTCGATGTCCGGGTCGAGGTGTTCGCGCAGTACCGCGCGCAGCGCCGGCCAATCGTGCGGGTCGAAGGCGACGACCGCCATCAGGTCGTCGTCGTGGACGGGCTGGGGTGCGAACGGAATCAAGCCGAAGCCGGTCTGCGCGAGCCAGCAATCCGCGTACAGCGCGCGCGACAGCCCGTCGAGGTTGTCGTCGAGTAAAGCGGGTTGCACGCTGCGATACGCGACCGGCAGATCGTCCGGCGCGAACCACGCGAATCCGAAGCCAGGGACCAGCGTTTCATCCGCGTCTTCGAACACGGTCACCAGCGCTTCCATCGGAATGTCGTTGCCCAGGCAGCCCATCAACATGGTTCGGTCCTCATGCGCGCGGAAAGGCGACCAGATGCTCGGCGTCGATGCGCACGTGCACCTGGTCGCCGACCTCGTGGTTCAGATGACTCGGAAACAGCGACAGCAGGCTCGGGCCGGCGTCGAGTTTCAACGTATACAAAATTTCGGCGCCCTTGAACGCTTTGTTCGTCACCCGCGCGGCGAGCGGGCCGTCCGGGTCCGGCACGATATCGTCGGGCCGCAGCAGGACGTCGACCTCGGTCCCCGCCGGCCACACAAAAGCGCGATTGCCGCGGATCTCGCCGGCCTCGGTCGCGAGCCGCTCTGCGTCGAGCAATCGTCCGGGCACGAATCGGCCCTGGCCGATGAAGTCCGCGACATAGCGATCCACGGGCTCGTGGTACAGGTTGTACGGCGTATCCCACTGCGCAATCGCACCGTCGCGCATGACACCGACCTGCTCGCCGAGCGCGAACGCTTCGTGTTGGTCATGCGTGACCATGATGGCGGTGGCTTGCTGGGAGCGCAGGATGTCGCGCACTTCGATCGTGAGCCGTTCGCGCAGCGCGACGTCGAGGTTCGAGAACGGCTCGTCGAGCAAAACGAGTTCGGGCCGCGGCGCAAGCGCGCGCGCGAGCGCGACGCGCTGCTGCTGGCCGCCGGACAGTTCGTGCGGCCAGCGCGGCGCGAGGTCGGTCAGATCGGTGACGGTGAGCATCTCATCGACGCGCGTGCGCTTTGCAGCGCGGTCGAGGCCGCGCACGCCGAACGCGACGTTGTCGCGCACGGTCATATGGGGGAACAGCGCGTAATCCTGGAACACCATGCCGATGCGGCGCTTCTCCGCCGGCAGTGTCATGCCGGGCGCCGACACGCGCTCGCCGCGCAATCGAATCTCGCCGGCGAGCACCGGCTCGAACCCGGCGATTGCGCGCAGTACCGTCGTCTTACCGCAGCCGCTTGGCCCGAGCAGGCACGCGATAGCGCCCGGCCGGAGGTGCATCGACAGGCCCTGCACGACGGGTCCGCCGTCGTACCGGCATTCGATGTCACGGACCTCTAAAAGCGGGGCGTCCATCCCGCAATTCTACTGGATTGACTTGCGCACCGTGACCTTGCCGATGGTGGCCCCGTCGACGCTTCGCACCTCCACCTCGAATCCATCGAATTTGCAAATGTCGCCGGTCTCCGGGATGCGGTCGAGCTTGCGGATGAGCAAGCCACCGACACTGTTTACGTCGTCGACTTCGATGTCGACGTCGAGCAGTCGCTCGAGCGAAAAAATGGGCATCGCGCCGTCGCCTGTCCAGCTACCGTCCGACTGCCGAGTCCACATGGGACGGCGATGGCGAAACTCGTCGTTGATGGGTCCGATTAGAGACTCAAGCACATGGTCCAGCGTGATGAAGCCAACGAGCGCGCCGTACTCGTCCGAAACGATCGCGAAGTGCGGCGCGCCGTCACGAAACCGTTGCAGTATGGCCGTCGCGGACATGTGCTCCTCGACCATGAGCGCGGGCCTGAGGAGTGCGCGGAGATCGGTCTTCTCATCAAATCCGCCGAGCAAGTCTTTCACGTGCAGAATGCCAATCGGGTGCTGGGGATCGCCCTCGTGCACCGGATAGCGCGAGTACCGATGTCCGTGCATGACCTTGAGCAGTTCTGTCGCCGACGCGGTCAGGTCGAGACTGGTCATCTCGCGCTCAGGCCGCATTAGATCGCCGGCGATCAGTTCGTCAAGCTGAATGGCATGCTCGAGCAAATCCGCGGACTCGCGGTTGAGTTCGCCGTGGCTATGGCTCGCCGCCAGCACCTTGCGAATCTCCTGCAGCGAGTGTGCTTCCGTCCCCTCGGTCGCCATGTCGACGCCGAGGCGGTGCAACAGCCAGTTGGCACTTCCGTTCAGTACCCAGATGAACGGGTACATGACCCAATAGAAAATGTAGAGCGGGACCGCCGTCCACAGCGATGCGGGCTCCGTTTTTCGGATGGCAATCGATTTCGGCGCGAGCTCGCCAAGCACGATGTGCAGATAGGAAATCGTGCCAAATGCAAGTGCGAACGCTGTGCCATGAATGACCGCGGGCGAGCCGATTCCAGCTCTCGCGAGCACAGGCTCAATCAGCGCCGCGAACGCCGGCTCACCAATCCACCCGAGTCCGAGCGATGCGAGCGTGATTCCGAGTTGGCATGCGGACAGGTAGGCGTCGAGATGCGTCCTGACATTGAACAGGATGCGCCCGCGGACGCCATGTGTAACGGCGAGTTCCTCCGCCTTCGTGAGGCGAAGTTTGACGATCGCAAATTCGGACGCGACGAAAAAGCCGTTCAGGAAAACGAGGAACAGCGCGAACAGCGTCAGATAGAGGTTGCTGACGTCCATCGCTTAAAATGACGAGGCCGGCGTTGCCGCCGGCCTCCTACTACAGTCGGTGTTCATCGCACGTTTAGAATAACATGCCGTGCATCGACCCCATGAACAGCAACATTGCGATGGACATCACGACGTTCGAGCGGGACGCGAGGAACGCGACGCGCTTCGCGCGGGCAATCTCATCGGGTGTCGCGGGCTTGATGCCGAGAATCTTTTTCTGGTTCTGCCAGATCGGGCCCCAGACGTTGATCAGCATGAAGGTCCCGAGCCACGCGCCGATACCGAAGGCGACGATTTGCGTCGTGTGCATGCCGCTCAGGTAGCCGAGCGTCATGACGTTCACGAATCCGTTGGTCTCCGGACCGGCGAAGTACGGCAGATGCGCGAGCAGCGATGCACCCGACAACCAAGTCACGACAGCGCCCCAGCGGAACCACCACAGCGCGCGCGGCGCGATGTACTTCGTGATGGCGGCGGGACCGGGGCCACCGGTGTCGCCGGTTGCTGCGGCCATGCCGGGGACTTGGATGAAATTGAAGTAGTACAGCAAGCCAATCCATGTGATGCCGGACAGGAAGTGGATCCAGCGCAGCAGAATTTCGATATCCATTCAGGCTCCTGCGAGAAGTTTGACGACGTAGGTGAGCACGACGGCCAGCACCAGGCCGGCGATGATGGTCCCGTGGACGGTATCAAGTGGATTCGCATTCTTCATTTTTTGTCTTCCCCCAAGGAAGGGCCAGTCTAAGTTGCTGGCGAGGCTCAGATTTGGAAATATAGGCTACAAAGCCCACTATTTCAAACGCCCCCAATCCCGGGCAAGATGCGAGGCATGGATGCCGTCGCCCTGAGCTTGTTTGCCGCCCGCCTGGCCTCGGTCTGCGACGAAATGGGCGCCGTTTTGAGGCGGGCGGCCTTTTCCCCGAATATTCGCGAGCGGCTCGATTATTCGTGCGCATTCTTCGGCGCCGGCGGCCGCCTCGCCGCGCAGGCCGCCCACATTCCGGTCCACCTCGGCAGCATGGCCTTTGCGATGACGGCCCTCGCTGGCGACCGGGACTGGCGCCCGGGCGAGGCCGTGATTTTCAACGACCCGTTCCTGGGCGGCACGCATTTGCCCGACGTCACGCTCGTGTTGCCCGTTTTTGTCGAAGGCGCGCTCATCGGCTTCG
>CAYXYM010000141.1:0-3414 GCA_964469285.1 uncultured Gammaproteobacteria bacterium
GCGACTGCAGCCTGTATGCCGCAATCATCGTGAAACGTGTCGACGCAAAGACGCGCGAGAAAGTCGGCATCAACGAGCTGCTTAGAAATGCTGAATGAGAGGAATCGCGGCGCAAAGGCGCCCCTCCCCCCCCTGGGTATCCAGAGCCGGTCGCTCGTCAAATGTGGGAGCGGCGCCTTCGCGCCGCGACGAATATGACACCGACGCTAGAACTCGCCTGCGACCTCATCCGTCGCCCCTCGCTCACCCCCGACCAGGCCGGCTGCATCGACCTTATCGCCGCGCGCCTCGGGAAAATCGGCTTCACCTGTGAGTTGATGCGCTTCGGCGACACCGACAATCTGTGGGCGTGGCGCGGCACCACGGGGCCGGTGCTTGCATTCGCCGGCCACGTCGATGTGGTGCCACCCGGCGACACCGGCCAGTGGCACACACCACCGTTCGAGCCCGTCATCGAGGACGGCTGGCTGCACGGGCGCGGTGCCGCCGACATGAAAGGCGGCCTCGCCGGCCTCGTGACCGCGGCCGAGCGCTTCGTCGCCGCACACCCGGACCACAGCGGCGCGCTTGCGTTTTTGATTACCGCCGACGAGGAAGGCATCGGCGCCGACGGTACGGTGCGCGTCGTCGACGCGCTCACCAAACGCGGCGACAAGATTGACTGGTGCGTACTCGGCGAACCGTCGAGCAAAACGCGCGCGGGCGACCAGTTACGCAACGGTCGTCGCGGGTCACTCACGGGTCGACTTACGGTGCACGGTATCCAAGGCCACGTCGCGTTTCCGGAACAGATCGACAATCCCGTACACCACCTCGCGCCGGTACTCTCCGAGCTCTGCGCAATCGAGTGGGACAGCGGCAACGCGCATTTCCCCCCGACGAGCCTGCAGGTCGTTACGCTCGACGCGGGCGCGCCCGGTGTCGACAACGTCGTGCCCGCCAACGCGCACATGGTGTTCAACCTGCGCTTTTCGACCCAGCAGACGGTCGACAGCATCGAAGCACGCGTCGCCGCGCTGCTGAACCGCCACGGCTTCAAGTATGACCTCGAGTGGCATATCTCCGGCCTGCCGTTCCTGACCGAGGGCGGCCCACTAATCGATGCGACGGTCGCGGCGGTCACCGAGCTCGTCGGCATCACGCCGGAACTCAGCACGGCCGGCGGTACGTCGGACGGTCGACACATCGCGCCGAGCGGTGCGCAGGTCATCGAGCTTGGCCCGGTCAATGCGACGATTCACAAGCTGAACGAACGCGTGCGCACCGCGGAGCTCGACGAACTCTCCGCCGTGTACGAGCGGATTCTCGAAAAACTTCTCGTATAATCGAACGATGACGCCCCGCCGCCATTTTGCCCTCGCTGCCGTCGCGTGCGCCGCGCTACTCGGCTACGCGTATTACTCCCAATACGTGCTCGGTTACGAGCCGTGCCCGCTGTGCATCTTCCAGCGCATCGGCGTGTTCCTGGTCGGACTTGTCGCGCTCGTCGCGGCGATCCACGGACCCGGTCGCATCGGCCGGCGCGTGTACGGCGTGTTTGCAGCGGTGTTCGCTGCGGCGGGCGCGTTCGTCGCGGGTCGGCATCTGTGGCTCCAGAACCTGCCGCCGGAGCAAGTCCCCGACTGTGGGCCTGGCTTGGACTACATGTTCGAGGTGTTCCCGCTGCTCGACGCGTTCAAGATGGTGTTCGAAGGCTCGGGCGAGTGCGCGGAAGTTGATTGGGCGTTACTTGGGCTGTCGATGCCCGGGTGGGTGTTCATCGCGTTTGTCGGGCTCGGTGTTTACTCACTGTGGGCTGGCTTTCGTCAGCCGGTCACTTTGTCTCTGAGGTAAACCGGCATCGCCTGTTCGGGGTCCACCGCCCTGCCCGACTTGAACGCCTTTGCTGCGAGCCGCGCGACCGCCGCCGCATTCGGCAGCGCGGTCGGGTCGACGCCCACGAGTTCCGCTGTGAATGCATCCGCGTACGCACCGAAGCCGGTGCCCGCACCAAACCATGCGCCATTCGGCGCTGTGAAATCGGCCGCCTTCCCGAGCCACTCTTCGCCGGTAAGTTCTGCCAAGCCTTCGGCATCCGCGGTATAGCATGCGGCATACACCTCGCCCATGCGCGCGTCGATCGCGGCGATCACGCGTTTCTCACCCGCATTCAACGCATCCTGCGCGAGCGCAGCGAGCGTGGAGACCGGCACGACCTTCAGCCCCGCGCCGTACGCGAGCCCCTGCGCCGCCGCAATCGCGATGCGCACGCCGGTGAACGCGCCCGGCCCGCGTCCGAACGCGATTGCGTCGAGGTCCGTGAGCTTCAGGCCGGCGACCGTCAATAATTGATCGATGATCGGTAGGAGCAGTTCACCGTGGCGGCGCGGCGCGACTTCGTGGTGCGCGTGGACGGTGTCGTCGATGAGCACGGCGACTGACAGAGCCTCGGTGGCGGTTTCAAGCGCGAGGAGTTTCATGGCGACGATTGTAGCCGCTGGTGGCCTGACTTTCGCGGCGCGAAGGCGCCGCTCCCACATCTCATTGGCAAATGCAGGAGCGGCGCCTTTGCGCCGCGATTCCTACTTTTCAGCGACGATATAGCAAATCCAGCCGGCGTCCGCTTCGCCGTGCTCCGCAGGCTCGAAGTCCTTCGGCTCATCGTCTTCGTCCCAGCCCTGCCAGTAAATTGTGACCTTCGCGAAGCCAGCCTCGAGCAGCAGTTCCTTGATCTCCGGCAGCGACCACAGACGCCAGTGGTAAGTGAACGCTTCCTTGATCTTCGAGCCGTCCGGGAAACGGAACTCAATGCGGGTATCCATGTCGCCGGTGATCGGGTCGTAGCGTTCGTGGTGCCACACATACGTGAAGCCGCCGCAGTCGCGCTTCTCGTTCAATTCGCGATAAGCATCGTAGCCGCCGAATGCATCGAGCATCAGCATGCCGTCATCGGCGAGCGTCGAACGCACCTGCTTGAAGTACGCCTTTAACGACGCGCGCGTCTTCAGCATCCAGTACGAAAAGTTCATCGCGAGCAGCACGTCGACCTTCGGGGTACGCGCAGTCATCACGTCGCCCTCGATCTGGTGCAGGCGCTTCTGACCCGACGGCGTGAGCTTGGCCACGCGATGCTGGAGGCCCCATGCAAGTACAGACGGGTCGTGATCGACCGCCCATGCTTCGTTGATGCGGCCGCGGCGCACGAACTCACACGAGGTCGCGCAGGTACCACTGAAATCCTCGCGCAGCTTGCGCAGCGGGCGTTTTCTCAGCGCGTCCCAGGTATCGACGACGAAGTCGATTTCGGACTCGACGTCCTGCACCGCCTGCTCGTATAAGTCGTGGCGGTCAGCGCGCTGGGCCTGGGTGAGTTTTTTCTTCTTGGTGGTCATTCTGTTCCTTGGATAATTACATCGCGGCGCGAAGGCGCCGCTC
>CAYXYM010000142.1:0-3411 GCA_964469285.1 uncultured Gammaproteobacteria bacterium
TTGCTGATGTCGGTGAACCCGGGGTTCGGCGGCCAGAAGTTCATCCCCGCGACGCTCGACAAACTCCGACGCGTTCGCGAACTGGTCGATTCGAGCGGGCGTGACATCCGCGTCGAGGTCGATGGGGGCATCAAGGCCGACAACATCGCCGATGCCGCACGCGCCGGCGCTGACACCTTCGTCGCCGGGTCCGCGATTTTTGGCGCCGGGGACTACAAAGCGACGATCGCGGGGATGCGGAAGGCGCTCGATGCTGCTGGTCGTCGATAACTACGACTCGTTCACGTTCAACCTGGTGCAGTACCTCGGCGAACTCGGCAGCGACGTTGAGGTGCGCCGCAACGACGCGGTCACGCTGGATTGGATCGCCGACGCAGCGCCATCGCACATCGTGATTTCACCCGGGCCCTGCACGCCAAACGAAGCCGGGATCTCGCTCGCGTTGATCGAGCGATTTGCGGGCGAGGTCCCGATACTCGGCGTTTGCCTCGGGCATCAGGCCATCGGCCAGGCGTTCGGCGCACGCATTGACCATGCGGCCGCGGTCATGCACGGCAAGACGTCGGTGGTGCGGCACGATGGCCGGGGTGTGTTTGCGGGGCTGCCGTCGCAGTTCACGGCGACGCGCTATCACTCGCTCGTCGTTGGCGCCGACAGCGTGCCGGCGTGCCTCGAGGTCACCGCGTGGACGGACGACGGGGGTATTGGGGAGATCATGGGGCTGCGCCACCGCGAGTATCCCGTCGAGGGCGTGCAGTTCCACCCCGAAGCGATCCTCACCGAGCACGGCAAGCAGCTGCTCGCGAATTTCCTGAAGTACTAATGCACATCTAGAAATGTGGGAGCGGCGCCTTTGCGCCGCGATGTCCTAAGCCGCGGCTTCGACCGCTACGAGGGGCGTACGCCCTTCACGACGATGGACTTGCCCGACACGGTGATCAGGTCCTGCTCTTCCATCGTTTTCAGCACCCGACCCGCCATTTCGCGTGAGCAACCCACAATGCGGCCGAGTTCCTGACGGCTGACCTTGATCTGCATCCCGTCGGGGTGCGTCATCGCGTCCGGCTGCCCCGCGAGGTCGAGCAGCGTGTGTGCGATGCGGCCGGTCACGTCGAGAAACGCGAGGTCACCGACCTTGCGGCTGGTACGACCGAGCCGGTGCGCGAGCTGGCCGGATAATTCGAACAGCAGATTCGGGTCTTCGTGCGCCAACTGGCGGAACTTCTGGTAGCTGATTTCCGCGATTCGAGATTCGCTGCGTGTCTGCACCCACGCGCTGCGCCGCTGCTGTTCGTAGAACAACCCCATCTCGCCGAAGAACTCGCCGGCGTTGAGGTAGGTGAGCACGATTTCGTTGCCGTCTTCGTCTTCCATGACGACCGCGACGGAGCCGGTGACGAGGAAGTACAGGGTCTCTGCGATGTCACCTGCGTTGATGAGCACGGTCTTGTTCGGAACGTCGCGGACCTTGCAGTACGCGAGGAAGCGTTCGATGACCGCTGAGGCGGCTGAGTGTGGCATGCGACCAGTATAACCGCGGCGTTAGATGCGGTACGCCGTGGTCGTCATGACACGCGATGCGAGCGACATGAGCCCGCGGATCGGCGCCGGCAATGGACTACCGCCCGCACGCACCGCCGTCGTTCCGTGGTGCGTCTCGTCGGCTTTCATCTGGCTGATAATCGCCGTGCTGCGGTCGTCGGTAGCCGCAAGTTCGTGCAGGTGCCGATCTAGGTGTCGCACGACCTGCCGCTCGGTCTCGGCGACGAACCCAAGGCTCCAGCGGTCACCCGCGAGCCCAGCGAGCGCGCCGATTGCGAACGACCCCGCGTACCAGAACGGGTTCAACAAGCTGGTGCGTCCGCCGAGTTCCTGCAGGCGCTCATGGCACCACGAAAGATGGTCGTTTTCCTCTGCCGCGGCGCTCGCCATCGCCGCACGCACGTGGTCGCCGCGCGCAGTCAGCGCTTGGCCCTCGTAAAGCGCTTGTGCAGCGACCTCGCCCGCGTGGTTCACGCGCATCAGGCTCGCGGCGTGCGCGCGCTGTGCGTCGTCCAGCGTGCACTCGGCAACGCCTGCCGCGGGATTCGGTCGACCCGGCGTTGGCGTCGCGAACAGCGTGCGTAGCCCGCGGTCGGCGGCGGTCAGAAAGCGCTCAATCGGTTGGTCGGTTCGCACGCGACCATTCTAACACCGGGTGCACGACGGTCAGTTGTGTACCGCGCGCTCGCGCACCCGCGCGCAGGTGCATCGCGCAACCCACGTTTGAGGTGCATAACACGGCCGCGTCGCTGGCAGCGTCAAGTACCTCATCGCGCAGGCGTTTTGCGAGCGCCGGTTGCTGAAGCAAATATTCGCCGGCAGCGCCGCAGCAGCCGCCACCGATGCGGCGCGCGCCGGGCACCAAAGCCGCCGCGGCGTCAGCGTCGCCCGCCGTCGCCTGAGTGCAGGGGATGTGCAGCGCGACACCCGCGCGCGCCGCTCGGCCGGTGGGCAATAACGCTGCGACATCGACAATGGATGCGGCTAGCGATGTGCGTAACGCGGGCGCGCAGCCGCTCGCACAACTGACGACCATCTTCGTCGAAACAAATGCGGACTTATTGCGGTGCGCGAGCGCGTCGGCGGTGAGCGCGTCGCCCGCATGCGTATGCAGCGCGCCACAGCATGCCTGATCTGCGGAGATCTCCACCGTATAGCCGACGGCGCGGAGCGCGGTGAGCGCGGCGGTGAGCGCGGCGCCGTCGGTTGCGCGCGCGATGCACCCGAGAAACAGCGCAACGGTCTCGCCATTCGCGTTGGCGGTCGGTGGGTACACGCCTGACGAGGGTGCGCGCGGCGCGTTTCGGGTCAGCAGCGGATGGCGAAGGCCAGGCACGAAGCTCCAAAGCCGGAGCAGCGGCACGACCAGCGCGTTAAATGCCGTCGGACGGGCAACCAGCCAGCGCAGGGCACGGGCGCGCCATGGCGCACGAGCGGCCGCATCGGTCGCCGTGCGCGCCGCGACAATCAGCGCGCGGTACGGGACCTCGGCCGGGCACGCGGGTTCGCAGTAACCGCACTGCACGCATTGGTCGAGGTGCCCGAGGATGCTGCGGTCGGTCGGTACGGCGCCGCACGCTGCGGCAAGCATCAGTGCGACGCGGCCGCGCGGCGACTCTGCTTCTTCGCCCGACAACTGCCAGGTCGGGCAGACCGGAAGGCACTGCGCGCACTTTACGCAGCGGTCGGCAAGGTCAGTGGGAAAGGCGGTCCAATCGTTCATGCGGTCTGTATAATAATCGACCCATGAAACGCACGAATCTTGCCGCTGCACTCGTTTTGATGGCCTTTGTCGGTAGCGCGCACGCTGCAATGGACGTCTTCAACGCCGACCCGGCCTTCCCGAGCGTGCCGCCCGGCGAGGAAAAG
>CAYXYM010000143.1:0-10243 GCA_964469285.1 uncultured Gammaproteobacteria bacterium
GGTGGACGACGGTGAGTTCTCGGTGGTGAGCCGGACGCTCAGCGACGACCGCTGGGTGGTCGCGTACTCGCGCTCCGACGCACCGGTACGCTATTACCTGTACGACCGCGCCGCGCGCAATGCCGAGTTCCTGTTCAGCAACCGGCCGAACCTTGAGGGCAAGCCGTTAGCGCCGATGCATCCGCTTGTAATCCGCTCGCGCGATGGCATGAACCTCGTCAGCTACCTGACCGTGCCGACCGAATACGACACCGAGCGAACCGGCCGGCCGGCCGCACCGGTGCCGATGGTGTTGTTTGTCCACGGTGGTCCCTGGGCGCGCGATGGCTACGGTTACCACTCGTATCATCAGTGGCTCGCGAACCGCGGCTACGCGGTGCTCAGCGTGAACTTCCGCGGCTCCACCGGCTTCGGCAAAGCCTTCTTGAACGCGGGCGACCGCGAATGGGCCGCCAAGATGCACGATGACTTGCTCGACGCGGTCGCCTGGGCCGTGGACGAAGGCGTCACGACTGCCGATCAAGTCGCAATCATGGGGGGCTCGTACGGCGGCTACGCGACGCTCGCAGGCCTCACCTTTACGCCGGAAACGTTTGCGTGCGGTGTCGACATCGTCGGCCCGTCAAACCTCGTGACACTCCTCGAAAGCATCCCGCCTTACTGGGCGCCGATGGTCGAACTGTTCGCGAAACGCGTCGGGGATCACCGCACCGAGGATGGTCGTGCGTTCCTCGAATCGCGCTCGCCGCTCACGTTCGCCGACCGCATCCAGCGACCGTTGTTGATTGGCCAGGGGGCGAACGACCCGCGCGTGAAGCAGCCTGAGTCCGACCAGATCGTCGCAGCGATGAAGGAGCACGGTATCCCGGTGACCTACGTGCTGTACCCGGATGAGGGTCACGGTTTCGCGCGGCCGCCGAACAACCTGTCGTTCAATGCCGTGACCGAGGGCTTCCTTTCGACGTGTCTCGGCGGTCGCGTGCAGCCAATCGGCGACGACCTTGAGGGCTCGTCGATCCAGGTGCTCGAGGGCGCCGACATGGTGCCGGGCCTCGCGGAAGCGCTCTAGCGTTACTTCCTCGGGCCGGCCTTCAGCGTGCCGCTCGCGCCGCGTTCGGCGTCCGCGAACTCGTGGTCGACGATTTTGTAGCTGCCTTCCTCGGGCACGATGAACTCCATGACCGCGCCGTTGCTGGCGCCGAGCAAGACCGTCTGCATGCCGCGCATCTCGTTGAACGGGTTGCCCTCGTACCAAATGCGGTCGAAGATCGCGCCGATCACATGGAAGCTCGAGGTGCCACTTGGGCCGGCGTTGAGCACGTACAGGCGCACTCGGTCACCGGCATTCGCCTTTAGCGGCTCCGTGTGCACTGCGCTCACATGGCCATTGAATGCGACCACCGATGGATTGCGTGCCATCGCCGCAGCGTGGTCGTAGCGCATCACGCCGCCGTTCGGATTCGCAGCGAGGTAGAACTCCGACTGCACCATCACGTACGAATGGTCGACGTCGCGGTCGGTCGGATAGCCTTCCTTCGGCGACACGACAACCGCGCCGTACTGGCCCATCGCAGTGTGCATCAGCACGCTTGGCGTACCGCAGTGGTACATGTACACGCCAGGGTAGTTCGCAACCCACTCAAACTGGATGGTCTGGCCGGGGGCAATGGTGCGCCACTTGTCGCTGGCTGCGACCGTCCCGCTGTGGAAGTCCATCGAGTGAGGCATCGGAGCCCGCGCCGGGGTGCCCTTTTGGAAGGTGTTCTGCAGCGGTGGCGTGACGGCCACTGCCTCGTCGGAGCGGTTCTTCATCGTGAAGATTACGCGATCGCCCTCGCGAACGTGCAGGGTCGGCCCGGGCGCGCTGCCGCCGAACGTCCAAGCGACGTACCGCTTGCCCGGTGCGATTTCGACTTCTTGCGCGAACGTATCGAGCCGGACTTCGTGCGTCCGATTGCCGGTGTAGTCGAGCGCTTTCAGCTTCGGCAGCGCGGACAGGTACTCACCGACGGCCGGCGGGCCTTGGTAATCCTCGGTGTAAACGCGCGCCTCCGGTAGTCCGAAGACCTTGCCGTCGACGGTGTACTCCTGCGCGGACGCAGCACCTGCCGTCAGGCCGGCGATCGCGACCACCAACAGTAAGGGGTTCAATTTCTTCGACTTCATCACGATTCTCCAGTTGGTTTCAGTTCCAGCGGAGCAAAGAGTAGTCCCTACACCGTGCGGCCGCTTTGCGCTGGCGCAAAGCGTCAGGGCGTTGGCTGCCGGGCCAGCTCTGACAGGCGATTGCGGTCGTGCAGGACCACGTGCT
Source organism: uncultured Gammaproteobacteria bacterium (assembly GCA_964469285.1). GTDB lineage: Bacteria > Pseudomonadota > Gammaproteobacteria > Natronospirales > JAIVGZ01 > JAIVGZ01. The sequence goes on from CAYXYM010000143.1 coordinate 2,312, forward strand.
GGCGCCGGGTGCTGACGATGCCGGCCTCCTGCCATTCCGACAGAATGCGGCTCACGGTGAACAGCGTGGTGCCAATCATCTCAGCCATTTCCTCGCGAGACAGCGCCTGCTCCACAAGGACGCCGTCGGGGACTTCTGAGCCGCCGCGGTCGGCGAGACGGAGCAGCATCGCGGCAAGCCGTTGTGGCACGCGGCTCGTGGCGAGCTCGCGGCCCTGACTGAGCGCGTCCTGCATGTGCATCGCCATCGCGGACATGATGTTCGCATGTAATTGGGGGTGGGTTTGAACCAGTTCCCGCATCCGTGCGCTCGACCACGCGGCGACGCGTGATGCCTCGCTTGCCACCGCGGTGACCGGGAATCGCCCACCCGGCAGGAGGGCCACGGCGGCAATCACCTCGCCCGGCCGGATAAACCGGACGATCATTTCCTTGCCCTCGGGGGTCGACTGAATCAGCTTCACGCTGCCGGTGTCGACGAGGAAAAAAGTGTCCGCCGGGTCGCCCTGTGAGAACAGCATTTGCTCACGCGCGTAGTCGCGCGCCGCAGACGCGCCGAGCATTTGATGTTTCGCGTCGTCGCCGATGCCGACGAACAACGCCGATGTCAGGACTTCTTGCGAGTAAGCCCGATCAGGCATGCGATTCCTCCTGGGCACGCAAGCGTTTCGACGCGCGCATGAAGCCGAAGCACGCAGCGAGGTTCAGGGCGAGCGGCACCACCATCATCCACGGCCCGTTGCCCGGCGAGACCAACTCGACTATCTGGTAAAGCGCCACGCCGGCCAAGGGCATCATGATGCCTCTTAAGCCAGTCAGTGTCATATGGACGCTCATATACTGCGTCGCACGCTCGGGCGGCGCGAAGTCGTGGTGGCCGATGTTCCAGCCGAGCATTCCGCCGGCCTGTGAAATGCCGTACAGCGCCGCCGCGACCCAAATCATCCCCTCGGTCCGCGTCACGACAGCGATCAGCACCGCGGTGATCATCAGAGTGCCAGCCCATGATTGCTTCGCGCGGTAATGAATCACGTGGCGCGTGTCGAGCAGACGCGCCCACGCCGGTATGGCGAGCGGCATCATCAATAATGGTATGGAGCTCGTGACCATCACCTGCTGCAGCGGCGAGAACTGCATGTAGTCGTTCAGGATGATGATCAGGGGGGCCATCAGCATCAAATTGCCCGAACCGAACACGAACATCAGCGACATGTACTCGCGGAAGCCGTCGTCGCCCTTCAGCAAGCGCAGCAGACGCAGCGGGTTGATGAGCGTACCTTCTGCGCGGCGGTTCGCGCGTTCGAGCTGTAGCAGTCGCTTCTGCTGGCGCATGCGCATGCGTCGATACGTGAGCGCACCGGCGATGCCGACGGCAGCGAGCACCGGATACACCCAGCGAAACGCGTGTGGATGCCAGTCCATCGCGAGACCGACCACGATGCCAACCGTGCCCATAAGGAGGGCGCCGACCATGACGAGGCGACCGGACAGCGACGCGAGCATCTCGCGTGGATAGTTTGCACGCCATACGCTGCTGCGTATGGTCGTGACACCGGACCAGAAGAAGCGCGCGAGCACGGCGCCCGCAATCACGAGCGCGAGCCCCATTGAGTTTATCGGTGCGGCGGCAATCAACAGCAGCGAGAGGCAGCACAGCACCTGCACGGCGATCAGCATGCGGATTTTGTCGCGGCCCTGGCTCGCGCCGGCCCAGATCCAACTTAGAATGTGCGATAGCGCGGGCGCACCCGCGACCGCCGCGACCGCGAAATTCAGCACGAGTGGCTCGACCGTGCCTGCGAACGCGTTCTTGACGATGACGCCGGTGATGCCGCCCTCGACGCCCCCGAGCGCGACGGCGAGGAGCGTCCATGACAATAGTTCCCGGCGGTACGTCGGGCGGGCCATGAATGGCATCCGCGATTTCCATGAAGGCATCGACGCAGTTTAACCCGCATGTCAAAATACAAGGCGATGAACCATTTCGTGAACGGTAACTCCATGACGCCGCCGTACCCGGCAGGCCACGAGCGCGCGCTATTCGCGATGGGCTGTTTCTGGGGCGTCGAGCGAAAGTTCTGGCAGCAGGAGGGCGTCTGGGTGACGGCCGCGATCTACGCAGGCGGTTCGGCGCAACACCCAAGCTACGAAGAAGTGTGTACTGGGCGTACGGGCCATGCCGAGTGCGTGCTCGTCGTGTTCGATCCCGCGCGCGTCAGCTACCGCGACCTGCTGCGCGTGTTTTGGGAATCGCACGATCCGACGCAGGGCATGCGCCAGGGCGGCGACATCGGTACGCAGTACCGGTCGGCGATTTTCTGGTTCGACGACGCGCAACGAGAGGCGGCTGAAGCGACGCGCGACAACTACGCGCAAGCGCTCGTTGCCGCCGGCCACAGCGCGATCACGACCGAGGTTCTCCCTGCACCGGAGATGTATTTCGCCGAGGACTACCACCAGCAGTATCTGGCGAAGAATCCCGCGGGTTACTGTGGTGCCGGTGGCACCGGCGTGTCCTGCGCCATCTGACAACTGTCATCCGCGATTCCTGACGCGCGACACTGGGCGGCCGACCGCGCGTCGCTCAAGCTATGCATCATGGAAACGATAGCGGAACTTCGCGGCGTCACACGCCGCTTCGGCAAGCAGACGGCGGTTGACGCCCTCGACCTATTAATCCCGCGTGGCGGCGTGTACGCGCTTCTCGGCCCCAACGGTGCCGGCAAGACGACCACCATCAATCTGCTGCTCGGGTTGATGCGTCCGGACGCCGGCGTGGCGACCGTGTTCGGCCGCTTGCCGGGCGAGATGGACGCGCGCCGAGCAATCGGCGCGATGCTCCAGGTCAGCGGCGTGCCCGCGACGCTCACCGTGCGCGAACACATTGAACAGTTCTCGGGTTACTACCCGCAGTCGCTGCCGTTTGCGGAGGTCATTTCTCGCGCCGGGCTCGAGGGGCTTGAGGACCGACGATTCGGCAAGCTGTCCGGTGGCCAGAAACAGCGTGTTCTGTTCGCGCTCGCGATTTGCGGCGACCCTGAACTGCTGTTTCTCGACGAGCCGACCGTCGGCCTCGACGTCGAAGTGCGCCGGCGTCTGTGGTCAGTCATTCGCGACCTCGCCGCCGAGGGCCGCACAATCGTGCTGACCACGCACTACCTCGAGGAGGCAGACGCGCTCGCAGACCGGGTCGGCGTGCTTAATCACGGCCGACTCATCGCCGAGGGCACGCCCTCGGCGATCAAGGCGCGCGTCGGCGGCCGCATCATTCGCTGCACGACGACGCTGTCCGAAGCCGAGCTGCGTGCGTTGCCGGGGGTGCGCGGTCTGCGGCGCCACAGCGCGCGGGTCGAACTCGCAGTCGACGAGGCGGAGCCCGCATTGCGCGAGATGCTCGCGCGTGACGCTGCGCTTTCTGACCTCGAGGTGCTCGGCATTGGCCTCGACGACGCATTCTTGTCGCTGACGGAGGCCGCATGAAGATCGGAACTCTTGGTCGTGAGACCTGGGGCCAATTCATCAGCGTGTGGCGAACCCCGGAATTCGCGTTGCCGACGCTGTTGTTCCCGGCGATGTTCTATGTGTTTTTTGGTTTGCTCTTCACGATGAGCCGCTCGATGCATATGCCGACGTGGCTGCTCGCGACGTACGGCGTGTTCGGCATCATGGGTCCGGCGTTGTTCGGGTTCGGCATCGGCATTGCGGTGGAGAAGGGCGAGGGTTGGTTGCGCCTGAAGCGCGTTGCGCCGGTGTCGCCGCTCGTTCCGCTCATTGCGCGCACGGTCATGGCGATGCTGTTTGCACTCGTCGTGTTTGTGATCCTCGCGTCGCTCGGCGCGCTGTTCGGCGACGTGCGCATGCCGCGCCTCGACTGGCTCCTGCTCGCGGTCACGTTGACCGCCGGCGCAATCCCGTTTTGCGCGATGGGGCTCGCGGCGGGTCTGTGGCTGAGCCCCCAAGCGGCGCCTGCGGTGATGAACATCGTATATCTGCCGCTCGCCTTCCTGTCGGGGCTGTGGATTCCGCTGATTGCGTTCCCGGTGTGGATGCAGAAGCTGGCCATCGTGCTACCGCCGTACCATCTAGCTGCCATCGCGCTCGACGTCGTTGGTGGCCAGCAGGCGAACAGCATCCTCGTCCACATCGCGGTGCTCACCGCATTTACGATCGTATTCCTCGCAATCGCCGCCGTCGGCTGGCGCCGCGTCCAGGAGGCATGACATGAATCGCAAGCTCATCGGCCTACTCGTTGCGCTCGTCGCGCTCGTCGTTTTTTTCTTCCTGCTGCCCGAACCGAAGGCGCCTGGGCCCGACGCGTGGCCAGTCGTTGACGGAAATTCTTTCGTGCTTCGCGGCGTCCGGGTCTTCGACGGCGCGCGCGTACATTCGGCCGCGGACGTACTCGTCACCGACGGTATCGTCTCTGCGATCAGCGGCAAGGTGCCCGTCCCCGATGGCATCCCGGAGCTCGCTGCCGAGGGCCATACCCTGATGCCCGCGCTGCTGGATGCACACACGCACAATTTCGGCGCATCGCGCGAGGAGGCGCTGCGCTTCGGCGTCGGGACGCAAGTGGATATGTTCACTTCGCACACGTCGCTCGCCGCGGCGAGGGCGCAGCGCGACGCGATTGAGCGGACCCGGCAGGCGGATATGTGGTCCGCCGGCACGATGGTGACCGCGCCCGGTGGACACGGCACACAGTTCGGCATGGCGATTCCGACGCTCGACAACCCGGATGACGCGGCCGCGTTTGTTTCCGAGCGCGTCGCCGAAGGGTCCGATTTTATCAAACTCACCGTCGAGGACGGCAGCGGTTGGGGCAACGGTTTACCGACGTTGGACGCCGACACGCTCTCGGCCGCGATTTCGGCCGCGCATGCTCACGGTAAGCTCGCGGTTGTACACACCGGCACATCCGAAGAGGCTGCGCTCGCGGTCGATGCGGGCGCCGACGGCCTCGTGCATGTATTTCGCGGCGAGATGCCGCCGGCGCTGTTGGCGGCAATCATCGACAACGGCGTGTTCGTGATTCCGACGCTGTCGGTCATGGAGTCGCTCGCCGGACGGCCGAACGGACTCATCGATGATGCGCGGTTAAAGCCATTCATCGATCCCGCGCAGGAAGACGGCTTGCTGCGCCAATTCCCGGGCAACGGTCGCGAACACATCCTGTCTGCCGCGCTCGCCACGGTCCGTGCGCTGCATGACGCCGGCGTGGTGCTGCTCGCAGGCTCGGATGCGCCGAACCCCGGGACGGCGCACGGCGCGAGCCTGCACCGCGAGCTCGAGCTGCTGGTCGAGGCGGGGCTGTCGCCTCAGGAGGCGCTCGTCGCCGCGACCAGCCGTACCGCCGACGTGTTCGGCATCCCGGAACGCGGTCGCATTGCGAGAGGCGCGCGTGCCGATTTCGTACTGGTTGCCGGTGACCCGCTCGAGGACGTCACAGCGACGCGCGCCATCACCGCAATCTGGAAGAACGGCTACCGTGTCGAACGCGACCGTTTTGACGGCATCCCGTCGCAGGGCACATTGCCGGACGCACCCGCGGTCCTCGGTGCGTTCGATGACGGCGACGATGGTTGGTACGCGACGACCGATTCAATCATGGGCGGTGCGTCGAGCGTGACGCTGACGATGGAGGATGGCGTGCTGATCATCGACGCGGACGTCAAGACCGGCGCGCCGTTCCCTTGGTCCGGCGCGATGCGGTCGATGGTCGACGGCGGCATGGAACCGGCGAATGCGACCCAGTTCAATACGCTGACGCTCCGGATTCGCGGCGAGGGCACCGTGCAACTGCTGTTCTTCTCCGGCGCGAGTACGCAGGGCGTGCCCGCAGTATTGCCGGTTCCGCTCGATGGCACGTGGCAGGATCTCGCGCTCGAGCTGTCGGGTGTCGCGGGGCTCGACCTCACACGCTTGCGCGCGGTCGGACTGACCGCCGGGCCCGCGCCTGGCGCGACGCGCATTGAACTCGATGAGATGGTGCTACGCTAATCGCGATGCAGTTCGCGAAGGCCATCCACAGACGGCTGCTGCCGGCAGAGGCGGGCTGGATCCCCTATCTGTGGCTCGTCTACCTGTAGTTATTCTCTATACGGTACTTCTATGTTCCGCCCGACGCGCTCGAGACCTTTGCGATTGCGCTGACGCTCATTGCGTTCCTCGCATTGTATTTCGGCGGCTACTGGAAACGCGGATGGGCGCTGGTGCCGACGATTGTTGGCATCGGCGTGCTGGGCACAATATGGGCGCAGCACAACGTCGGATCCGGCGTGTTCTTCATTTACGCGGCGAGTTTCGCCGGCTGGCTCGGGCCAGTGCGGCGGGCCGCGAGCGGCGTCGTGTTGGTCATCGTGTGGGCCATGGCGGTCGCCTACCTATGGCAGCCGCACCCGACGTTTTGGGTGCCTGCGCTGCTGTTTGGCAGCCTCGTCGGCATCATCAGCATCTATGACTCGACGCAGCACCGGCGCGATGCCGCATTGCGTTTGTCACAGGAAGAAGTGCGCCAAATGGCACGCGTCGCGGAACGCGAACGAATCTCGCGCGACATGCACGACCTGCTTGGCCACACGCTGTCGGTCATCACGCTGAAGGCAGAGCTCGCGTCGCGCATCATCGACCGTGACCCCGCGCGCGCCGCAGTGGAGATCCGCGAGGTCGAGCAGGTTTCGCGTGCTGCGCTTGCCGACGTACGCGAAGCGATCAGCGGTATTCGCACGCGCGGGCTTGCTGGCGAGCTCGAGCACGCACGCGTCGCGTGGAAGGCAGCCGGCGTGCGGCTTGAGGTAGACGGTGAAGTCCCGACCGTGCCGCCAGCCGCCGAAGCGGTGCTCGCGATGGTCGTCCGGGAAGCCGTGACGAACGTCGTTCGGCACGCGCAGGCAAGTTATTGCCGCGTGGTGTTGCGCCGCGAGTCGGACGAAGCGTTCGTCGAAGTCCAGGATGATGGCAAGGGCGGGAAGGCGCTCACCGGTGGCGGTATCGACGGAATGCGCGCGCGGCTCGCGGCCGCAGGCGGCCGGCTGGAAGTCGGCGATGAATTCGGCGTGCGTCTGCGCGCCTGGTTGCCGACGTGAGTATCCGGGTTGTCATCGCAGAGGATCAGGCGCTGGTGCTCGGGGCGCTCGCGGCGTTGCTCGAACTCGAGCCGGACATCGAAGTCGTCGCACAGGTCCGCACCGGTCGCGCCGCGATGACCGCGCTCGTCGCGCATGCGCCCGATGTGTTACTGACCGACATCGAGATGCCTGAGATGACGGGTCTTGAGCTCGCGGCAGTCGCGCAGCGCAACCACCCGGCCACGCGGGTCGTGATCGTCACGACGTTCGCGCGCGCGGGCTACCTGCGTCGCGCGCTCGACGCCGGCGTGCGCGGTTACCTCTTGAAGGATGCGCCGGCGACCGAACTTGCCGACGCAATCCGAGCCGTCCACGCAGGCGGGCGGGCAATCGCGCCCGAGCTCGCGACAGAAGCGTGGACCAGCGGCGAAGACCCGCTCACCGACCGTGAGCGGCAGGTGCTGCGCCTAGCGGCCGACGGGAAGTCGACCGCGGAAATCGCGTCGCTGGTATTCCTCAGTGAGGGGACTGTGAGGAATTACCTGTCCGAGGCCATCGGCAAGCTCGGCGCGTCGAATCGCGTCGACGCCGCGCGCATTGCGCGCCACAACGGCTGGCTGTGACGCTTACTGGTGTTTATCGAACCACGCAATGATGTGCAACACCTGGTCGATCATGTTGCTCGGCCGATGCCCGATGTTGTGGGGTGCTCCCGGGATGCGCACAAGCGCGGCGTCGACGCCGCGCAGTTTCAACGCCTGGTAATACTGCTCCGACTCTGACATCGGCGTGCGGTAATCCGATTCTCCGGTCAACACCATCGTCGGCGTGCTCACGTTCGCTACGAGTGAGATCGGCGAGCGACG
>CAYXYM010000144.1:0-3121 GCA_964469285.1 uncultured Gammaproteobacteria bacterium
GCGCGACGCGGTCGCCGACTGCGACACGCGGTTGCGCTGCGACACCCATGTGCTGGGCGAGCGGCAGAACGAGGCGGCGCGGGCGTGGGCCGATCAGAATCGGCTCGCGCGTGGACCCAGCCTTGTGGGGCTCGAGCTTGAGGCCGCCGTGCATCTGTAAAGAATTGCCAATCACAGATTGGCTCCCACTTTTGGCCAACGCCAGGCGGCGAGGCCGTCGTCTGCGGGCACGAGGTCGATGCAGTCGACCGGGCACGGCGGCAGGCACAGCTCGCAGCCGGTGCATTCGGAGGCGATCACCGTGTGCATCTGTTTTGGCGCGCCGACGATCGCGTCCACGGGGCACGCCTGGATGCAGAGCGTGCAGCCGATGCAGCGCGGCTCATCGATCAGCGCGAGCACGCGCGGTTTCTCCGCGCCATTGTCCGGGTTCAATGCCTTCGGCTCGCGGTCCAGCAGGTCGGCGAGCGCGCGGATGGTCGCTTCGCCGCCCGGCGGGCATTGGTTGATGTCCGCGGTGCCCGCGACAATCGCTTCCGCGTACGGCCGGCAACCCGGGAAGGTGCATTGCCCGCACTGCGTTTGCGGCAGCAGCGCTTCGACTTGGTCTGCAATCGGGTCGCCCTCGACGCGGAAGCGCACGGCCGAGAAGCCGAGCAGCAGGCCGAATACGGCGGCGAGGGCGGTGATGGCGACGATTGCGCTCAGCATCTCAGCGCACCAACCCCGCGAAACCCATGAACGCGAGCGACATCATGCCGGCGGTCACGAGCGCGATCGCGGCGCCCTGGAACGCGACGGGCACGTCGGCGGCCGCAATCCGCTCACGCATCGCGGCGAACGCGACCAGCACCATCGAGAAGCCAACGGCGGCGCCGAAGCCGTACAACGCCGACGACACGAGGCTGTGGTTCTCCTGCACGTTCAACAGCGCGACGCCGAGCACTGCGCAATTGGTCGTAATGAGCGGGAGGTAAATGCCGAGCACCTGGTGCAGCAAAGGACTCGTGCGCTTGACCGCCATTTCGGTGAATTGCACGACCGCGGCGATCGCGAGGATGAAAGTGATGGTGCGCAGGTATTCGAGGCCGAGCGGTACGAGCAGCCATGTATGCAGCGCCCAGCCCGCGACCGACGACAGCGTCAGCACGAACGTCGTTGCGAGCGCCATGCCGCCCGCTGTCTCGAGCTTGCGCGAGACGCCCATGAACGGGCACAGGCCAAGAAACTTGACGAGGACGAAGTTGTTGACGAGCACCGTGCCGACGAGCAGCAGTGCGTATTCGTTCACCACTTCACTTTACGCGCTGACCCGGCTGCGCGCCGTCGTCGGGGGACAGGATGAACAGGTCTTTGCCGCCCGGACCCGCGGCGAGCACCATGCCCTCGGAAAGTCCGAAGCGCATCTTGCGCGGCGCGAGGTTCGCGACCATCACCGTGAGGCGCCCTTCGAGCTGCTCAGGGGAATACGCCGACTTTATGCCCGCAAACACGTTGCGCGTGGCGCCGCCGAGGTCGAGCGTGAGGCGCAACAACTTGTCCGCGCCTTCGACGTGTTCCGCTTTCACAATGCGCGCGACGCGCAGGTCGACTTTGGTGAAGTCGTCGATCGTGCACTCGGGCGCAAGGTCCGCGGGTCCGGCGGCCGCTGCTGAGGAGGTTTCGGTCGTGTCGGTCATCTTGGCCACCTGTGCGGGGTCAATCCGCGTGATCAGCGGTGTGAATGGATTGATTTTGTGCGCGAGCAGCGGCGTCTGCGCGTCCTGCCAACGCAGCGCTCCGACGCCGAAGAAGTCTGCGCTGCGCTGCGCGGTGCGCGGCAGCACGGGTGCGAGCCAGGTAATCAACTGCCGGTACAGATTCAAACCCTGCGTGCAGACCGCTTGCACCTCGTCAGCGCGCGCGGGGTCTTTCGCGATCACCCACGGCTTGTGCTCATCGATGTATTGGTTCGCTCGATCGGCGAGCGCCATGATCTGGCGCATCGCGCCGGCAAAGTCGCGCTGCTCGTAGCGCTCCGCAATCGCGTCGGCCTCGCCGGCAAAGGATTTGAACAGCGCGGGGTCCGGCAGGGCGGCCGCGAGTTCGCCGTCGAAGCGCTTCGTGATGAAACCCGCGCAGCGGCTCGCGATGTTCACGAGCTTGCCGACCAGGTCCGCGTTCACGCGGTTCACAAAGTCGTCGAGATTGAGGTCGATATCGTCGATGCCGGCACCGAGCTTCGCCGCGTAGTAGTAGCGCAGTGCCTCGGGGTCGAGGTGGTCGAGGTACGCGCGCGCGGTGATGAACGTGCCGCGCGATTTGGACATCTTCTGGCCGTTCACCGTCAGGAAGCCGTGCGCGTGCACCGCGGTCGGCTTGCGGAAGCCCGCGCCGTGCAAGATCGCGGGCCAGAACAGCGTGTGGAAATAGATGATGTCCTTGCCGATGAAGTGGTACACCTCGGCGTCGCTGTCCGCATCCCAGAACGAATCGAAATCGATGCCGTCGCGCTTCGCGGCAAGGTTTTTCAGGCTCGCCATGTAGCCAATCGGCGCATCGAGCCAGACGTAGAAGTACTTGTCGTCGCTGCCCGGGATGTGGAACCCGAAGTACGGCGCGTCGCGCGAGATGTCCCAGTCGCGCAGACCGTCCGCGAACCACTCACCAAGCTTCTTCGCCACGGAACCCTGCACGTGCGCGCCGGTCGTGGTCCAGTCCTTGAGCATCGCCTCGAAGTCGGCGAGCTTCACGAAGTAGTGCAGCGACTTGCGCGTCTCCGGTGTCGCGCCGGACACCACCGAGCGCGGGTTTTTCAGGTCCGCGGGCGCGTAGGTTGCGCCGCAGATTTCGCACGAGTCGCCGTACTGGTCGGGGGCGTTGCAACGCGGACACTCGCCGCGGATGTAACGGTCGGGCAGGAACATTTTCTCCTGCGGGTCCCACGCTTGTTCGATTTCGCGCTCGGCGATGTGGCCACCGTCGCGCAGGCGCGCATAGAAGAGCTCGGTGAGCTCGCGGTTCTCGTCCGAGTGTGTCGTGTGGAAATTGTCGAAACCGACCAGGAAGTCAGCGAAGTCGCGTATATGCTCGCCGCGGACGCGCTCGATCAGCTGTTCGGGGGTCACGCCGTCCTGGCGCG